>JANXSC010000409.1 GCA_025352845.1 Opitutaceae bacterium | reverse complement strand
CGATAGTGCGGCCGCATGCCGCCGCCGGTCGCGAACATTTCGTCGAAGAACAGGCCGAGTTCGTAGTTGGAATTGAGAAGCGACACGGAGGGGTTATGACGGCTGCCACTTAGCAGGAGGCTTGCCAGCCGAGCATTCGTGGCGAGGACGCCGGGTCAATGGCGCAGCGCGGCTGGCGTCAGAGTGCGTTCCATTCGTCGACGGATTTTTTTCTTCCGAGTATCGTCTCGACTTGACGCAGCAGCATTTTCACCTGCGGCACGGAATAGTCGGCGTTGGACGGAATCGTCTGGCGGCGCAGGCCGAGGACGAGAAATTCTTGGCGCGCGCCGCGGTGCGGCCCCGCAAAACCCAAGGCGCGGAGCTTCCGCACAAACTCACGCTTTTTGAGAGGATGCCACCCGGCCATGTCCGCGCTTGTTCAGGTCGATGCCCGCGAGCCTGGGCAGGGGATGACCGAGCCGGAGACCGACCAAAACCCAATCCTCCAACGTCGAGCGGAGTTCTCGCTCGCATTCCTTGAGCGTGCCGCCGAATGCGGCGACGCCAGCCAGCTTCGGAATTTCCCCGGCAAACGTGCCATCCTCAAGCTTGTCGTAGCTGGCCAGCTCCATCGCAGCTTCGAAGTAAGCGGTGAGCGGGAACGTCGTGGTCGGAAAATTAGCGGGTGCGACTAACTTGGCAAGCGACGTGATCAGAGCGCGTGCAGCGCGCGCTTGCTCACGGCGAGGGCGGCTTCTTTCACGGACTCGCTCATCGTCGGGTGCGCGTGGATCGTGCGGGCGAGGTCCTCGGCGCTGCCGCCGTATTCCATGTGCGTCACGATTTCGCTGATGAGTTCACCGGCGTTGTGACCGAGGATTTGGGCGCCGAGGATTTTGTCGGTTCCGGCGTCGGCGATGATCTTGACGTAGCCATCGGTCACGCCGGCGGAGAGCGCGCGGCCGTTGGCGGCGAAGTTGAATTTGCCGACGTTGACGGCGATGCCCGCGGCCTTGGCCGCATCTTCGCCGAGGCCGACACTCGCGACCTCGGGGCTCGTGTAAACGATCGCGGGCACGAGATCCCAATTCACATGGCCGGCCTTGCCGGCGATCCACTCGGCGACGGCGACGCCGTCTTCCTCGGCCTTGTGCGCGAGCATCGGACCGGCGACGACATCGCCGACGGCCCACACACCGGGCGCGGTGGTCTTGAGACGGGCATCGACCTTGATGCGCTTTTTGTCGTCGAGCTGCACGCCGGCCTTTTCGAGCGCGAGCGAATCGGTGAACGGGCGGCGGCCAACGGAGACGAGGACTTGGTCGGCGGGGAAGGAGAGTTTCTCGGTGCCGCGCTCGGCGGTTAGAACGCCGTTGGCAAAGCCGGTGACCTTGGCACCGACTTCGATCTTCAGCCCCTGCTTCTGGAGGAGGCGCGTGAAGTTGCGGACGATGTCGTCGTCGTAGCTCGCGGCGATCTTCGGGAGAAACTCGACGACGGTCACGTCGCTGCCGAGCCGCGACCAGACGGAGCCGAGTTCGAGCCCGATCGCGCCGCCGCCGACGACGACGAGTTTTTTTGGAACGCAGTCGAATGAGATCGCGTGGTCGGAGGAGACAACGGTCTTGCCGTCGAACTTCATGAACGGCAACTCGACGGGCGCGGAGCCGGTGGCGATGACGATGTTTTTGGCGGTGAGGGTTGTAGCCGGGCTCGGTGAGCCCGGTTTGCCGGGGTCAGCGACCCCGGCTACAGAAATGGTGTTCGCCGAGACGAACGCCGCGGCGCCGGTGACGACGGTGATCTTGCGGGCTTTTGCGAGCTGGGCGACGCCGCCGACGAGCTTCGTCACGACATCGTCCTTGCGTTTCAGGAACGCGGCGAGATCGAGTTCGACAGAGCCGAGATTGATGCCGTGTTCAGCGGCGTGGTGTTTGGCCCATGCGAAGTGCTCGCTGGAATGGAGCAACGCCTTGCTGGGAATGCAGCCGACGTTGAGGCACGTGCCGCCGAGCGTGGCGCGCTTCTCGACGAGCGCGACCTTGAGGCCGAGTTGCGCCGCGCGAAACGCGCACACATAGCCGCCGGGGCCGGCGCCGATGACGATGAGATCGAAGGAGTCCATGTTGGATGGTTGATGGATGATGAACGATGGGCGCTGAAACATCAGTCATCGCACATCGCACCTTTTCCATTTTCAGATTCCGATCACGAGGCGCGCCGGATCCTCGATGCCTTGTTTCACTTTCACGAGGAAGGTGACGGCTTCCTTGCCGTCGACGAGGCGGTGGTCGTAGCTCAGGGCGAGATACATCATCGGGCGGATGACGACCTGGCCGTTGACGGCGACAGGGCGCTCGTTGATCGCGTGGAGGCCGAGGATGGCGGCCTGCGGGGCGTTGATGATCGGGGTAGAAAGGAGCGAGCCGAACGTGCCGCCGTTGGTGATGGTGAAGACGCCGCCGTTGAGATCATCGAGGGTGATCTTGCCGTCGCGCGCTCGCTTCGCGACATCGGCGATGGATTTCTCAATCTCGGCCATGCCAAGGGTGTCGCAGCCGCGGATAACCGGGACCATGAGACCCCTGTCGGTCGAGACGGCGACGCCGATGTCGTAGAAGTGATTCTCGATGATGCTGTCGCCGTCGATCTGGGCATTGACGCCGGGGACTTCGCGCAGCGCGTGGACCACGGCCTTCGTGAAAAACGACATGAAGCCGAGCTTGAG
>JANXSC010000374.1 GCA_025352845.1 Opitutaceae bacterium | reverse complement strand
CCTGCCCGACGGCGCGACCCCCAATCCGCTCTACGGCCGCCCCTACCTTGAGGCCAACAACTCCACCGGCCAGGGCAACTGGGCCGACAACTACATCTACCAATACCGCGCCGTGATCACGCACGAGCAGGACTTCAGCCGCAACGCCGGTTGGACGCACCACCTCGGTCGCCACCGTCTCGGGTTTTTCACCAGCTACGAGGACTCCGCCACCTACACGCTCGCCCAACTCCGCAATCTCATCATCGGCAAGCCGAGTTTCCTCTCCGCTGCCGCGCGCGACAATCCCCTCCACGTCGAGCGCGCGATTTTTCTTCGGCAATACCTCCCGGCCTTCGGCGCGAGTTCCAATCCCCACGACTACGGTCTCGCCGCGCCCACCGCCTACGGCGACCTGATGGAGACGATGTATTTCACCACCGCCGCCGGCGAGCGCTTCGGCGTCACGGCGTTTCAAAATCCCGTCGGCAACATCGGCACCGCACCCTCCGCCAACCACCTCCAGCGCGGCTCGCTCGCGGCGAGCACGTCGAGCGTGTTTTTCAAAAACCACGTCGTCGCCAATCTCGGGGTGCGCTACGACCGCGTGCGGAACGCCAACTTCGGCTCCTTCCAACCCATCCTCACCGACGGCCCGATCACGGCGCAGAATCCCCTCGGCACCGGCTTTCGCGCCTACTCCGATTTCCGGCAGCAGGAGCCGCCCTCCATCTGGACGCCCTACCGCTCCGCCACGCGTTTCAACTACGGCTTCATCGTCCGCCCGCCGTGGCTCGAAAAATGGATTTCCTTCGGCTACGACTATTCGCGCAACTCCTCGCTTAACGAGGTCGCCGTCGTGCGCGATGTGAACGGCACCGTCCTCGAGTCACCCTACGGCGAGTCCCACGAATACAGTGTGCGCTTCCGCCTCCTCGACGACCGGCTCAACCTCAAGGTGAATTTTTTCAATTCCCTCAACCGGAACCTCACCCTCGCCGACAGCGGCCTCCGCCAGAACCTGATCAACTTCGAGCAGCAGCTCCACACCAACGACCGCAGCTACCCGATTAATCCGCTCTTCATCGAGACGCGCAATCCCCTCGTCGGCGAATTCCGCCTCCCCGGCGATCGCAACAGCAAGGGCCTTGAGGTGGACCTCACCTACAACCCAACGCGCAACCTCCGTCTCTTCTGGAACCTCGGGCGCACCGAGACCGAGCTCGACGACCTCTCCACGCAGCCGTGGTATGACTACATCAACACCAAGGTCGCCGTCTGGCGCGCCATCGGCGGCAACTGGGCCGCGGCCCCCTACGATGCGACCCGCACCGTCGAGGCCGCGTTCACCCAGCTCATCCAAGGCCCCGTGGACGACATCCAGGCGAGCCTCGGCAGCCAGGGCGGCAACGCCCAGACGTGGCGCTCCAACCTCGTCGCCACCCAGAGCTTCACCGAGGGCCGGCTCAAGGGCGCGGCCGTCAGCGCCAATTTCCGCTACCGGGGCCCCTCGCTCCTCGGCTTCCCGAACAAGATCGATGCCAAGGGCCGCACCCGCACCGACCGCGACAACCCCTACAAGTCCGAGGGCTATGTCATCACCGGCCTCATGGCCAATTATCGCTTCCGCGGCACGGCCGGCACGTCGTGGCGCGTGCAGCTCAACGTGAACAACGCCTTCAACACCGAGCGCCTCTTCGTCACCCGCACCTTCGCCAACGGCGTCCCGCGCAACTACGGCCGCCAGGCCGGCCGCGAATTCGTCCTCTCATTCGATATCGAGCGGTGATTGATGGTTGGGCGGCAGTGCGCCCGGACAGACATTTAGCTGAGGCTTCCGGACTCGACTTCATCCTTTCCGTCCTCGCCGCGCGCTGAGTAACTCACGCCATGCAACGCCGCCAATTTCTCCTCTCCTCCGCCGCCACCGCTTCGCTCGCCGTCGTCGGTCCGCGTGCCGTGGCCGCGGTCTCGTCCCCCGCCGGCGCGGGCGCGGGCGATGAAACGCTCCGCGCGATCATCCGCGCGCACGACGAACAAATTCCCTCGCTCCTTGCGAAACAGGAGCGCCGCGCCGGCCACCGCTGGTTCGGCGGCCTCGCGAATGAGCACGGTATCCACACCGTCGCCGGCACCAATGGCTTCGTCGCCGCGCTCGCCGCCGCCGCGTGCGCACCCGGTTCGAAATATTTCCGCTCGACGGATCTCGCCGAGCCGATGCTCGCGGGCCTCCGCTACATGCTGAAGGCGCAGCACGCCGATGGCACGGTCGACTACTACGCGACTAATTTCCATTCGCCGCCCGATCTCGCGTTTATCCTCGAGGGCACGTGTCCCGCGTATGCGCTGCTGCGCGCGAGTCCGGTGCGCGAGTTCGCGCCGGTCATCGCCGAGTTGGCCACGTTTATCAAGCGCGCTGCTGACGCGTTGGTCGTCGGCGGCGTGCATACGCCGAACCATCGTTGGGTCGTGTGTGCCGCGCTCGCATGGGTAAACGCGCTCTTCCCCGATCCGCGCTACGGCGCGCGCATCGACCAGTGGCTCGCCGAGGGCATCGACCTCGATCCCGACGGGCAATACACGGAAAAATCCACCACCGTCTATTCGCCGATCGTGAATCGCGCGCTTATCACCGTGGCGCGTTTCCTCGACCGACCGGCGCTCCTCGAGCCGGTGCGAAAAAATCTCGAGATGACGCTCTTCTACGTCCACCCCGACGGCGAGGTCGTGACCGAGGCCTCGCGCCGGCAGGACCGCGCCACGCGCGGCAGCATGGCACGCTACTATTATTCCTATCGCACGCTCGCGCTCCGCGATGGCAACGGCCGCTTCGCCGCGATGTGCCGCCAGATCGAGCGCAGCGCCGCGCCGCGCCATCCGGGCGAGCTCGCGGTGTATCTCACCGAGCCGGACTTCGCGCGCGCGCTCCCGCCCGACGCGCCCCTGCCGACCGACTACGCGAAGGTCTTCGCCCACTCGAGCCTCGCGCGCATCCGCCACGGCCCGGCGAGCGGCACCATCCTCGCGGGCAACTCCACGCTCTTTTCCTTCCGCAAAAACTCCGCCGCGCTCGAGGCCGTGCGCTTCGCCACGGCGTTTTTTGGCAAGGGCCAGTTCACCTCCGATATGCTCGAATTCCGCGACGGCCGCTACATTCTCCGCCAGGAACTCGACGGCCCGTATTTCCAACCGCTCACGAAGGAACAGATCGCGAGCGGCGAGCACACCAAGATGGCGCCCAACGGCACGCTCGCCACGAACAGCAAGGCGTTCCGCGCGCGCTCCGAGGTGCAGACACTCACCGCCACGGTCGAAGTGACGGAGTCCGGCGGAAAATTCTCCCTCGCCTTTTCGATCCGGGGCACCGAGCACGTGCCCGTTGCGATCGAGCTGGCGTTTCGCCACGGCGGCGCGTTGCACGGCGTCGAGCCGGTCACGGACGTGAAGGATGCGTTCTTCCTCCGTGCCGGCACCGGACGCTACACGCTCGGCGCCGACACGATCGAGTTCGGCCCCGGCCTCGTCGAACACACCTACACGCAGGTGCGCGGTGCGCTGCCGAAATGGGACGGCCAGAGCGTTTATCTCACGGGTGCGACGCCCTTCGATTTCACGCTGAAGATTTCCTGAGACACCGATGAAAAAACTCAGCAAAGTAGGGCAGGTCTCCGACCTGCCCTTCCGAAAATCAGCGCCCGAGGGCGGGTCTGAGACCCGCCTTACTGCACGCGTTCGCTCCTGCATCGGTTGGTGGCTCGCGCTGTTCTTCATCGCCACCACCGCCCGCGCCGCCGCCCCCAACATCCTCTACATCCTCGCCGACGACATGGGTGTCGGCGATGTCGCCGCGCTGAATCCGGAGTGCAAGTGGCCGACGCCGCATCTCGACCGGCTCGCGCGCGAGGGGATGATCTTTTCCGATGCCCACTCCGCGTCGTCGCTCTGCACGCCGAGCCGCTACGCGCTGCTCACGGGGCGCTACGCGTGGCGCACGAAGCTGAAAAAAGGCGTCCTGCAAGGTTACAGCCCGCCACTCCTCGAACCCGGCCGCATCACCGTCGCGGAATTTCTCCGGCAACATGACTACACGACCGCCGCGTTTGGCAAATGGCACCTTGGGCTCGATTGGGCGAAGCGCGGGCCGCAACCCGAGGACGTCGATTTCACGAAACCCTTCGCCGGTGGTCCGCGCGCGCATGGCTTCGATCGGTTCTTCGGCCTCAGCGCGTCGCTCGACATGCCGCCCTACGTGTGGCTCGACGGCGACCGCGCCACGCTCGTGCCCACCGGCACGATTGCCGACAGTCCCGTGCCGAAACTTTGGCGCGGTGGTCCCATCGCGGACGATTTTCGCATGGAGGAAGTGCAACCGCGCCTCGTCGAAAAAACGCTCGCCTACCTCGGCGAACGCGCCGCCGCGCGCGACGCCAAACCGTTTTTCCTCTACCTCCCGCTCGCTGCGCCGCACACGCCCGTCCTCCCGACCGGCCGTTTCGACGGCAAGACCGGCACGACGCCCTACGGCGATTTCGTCGCGCAGATCGACGACGATGTCGGCCGCCTCCTCGCCGCGCTCGACCGCCTCGGCCTCGCGAAAAACACGCTCGTGATTTTCACCGCCGACAACGGCTTCGCGCCGCCCGGCGGCCTCGCCGCGCTGCAAAAAATCTCCCACGACCCCGGCGCCGGCCGCCGCGGCTACAAGGCCGACCTCTTCGAGGGCGGGCACCGCGTGCCGTTCATTGCGCGCTGGCCCGGTGTCACACCCGTCGGCGCGCGCTGCGACGTTACGATCGGGCAGCTCGATTTGTTTGCGACGTGCGCGGAGATTCTCGGCGCGCCGCTCCCTGCCACCGCCGCCGAGGATAGCGTGAGTTTCCTTGCGCACCTGCGCGGCGAAAAATCCGCGCCGCCCCGCCCACCACTCGTGAATCACTCCGCCGACGGCGAGTTCGCGATCCGTGAGGGGAAATGGAAACTGCTCCTCTGCCCCGGCTCCGGCGGCTGGAGCGCGCCCACCGCGACGCCCTCGCAATGGCTCCCAGTCGAGCCCGCCGATCTTTCAAAACTCCCGCCCTTTCAACTCTATGATCTCGCCGCCGATCCCGCCGAAACGAAAAACCTCGCCGGCGCGCACCCAGAAATCGCGCAGCGTCTCGGCCGTGCACTACGCGAAATCATCGAGCGCGGTCGCAGCACACCGGGCGTGCCGCAGACGGTGGACACGCGCGGCTGGCCGCAGCTTGCCTGGATGAAATCCTTTACCCCATGAAAACTCCGACCCGAATTGCCGCCCTGTTCATCGCGCTTGTTTTCGCCGCCACCGTCTTTGCGCAGCGACCCGCGCCGCTCTATCCCGACGCCGCGCCTGTCCTCTCCCTCGATGCGCTGCGGAAAATTTCGCTGCCCAACACAACCATCGAATCCGTCGTCGCGGACGAAAAGGAAGGCTCGGTTCGCATCACCGCGATCGTCACGCATCCGCCCGCGAAAGATCGCGTGACGGTGTGGGTCGCGCTGCCGTTGAAGAATTGGAACGGCCGTTTTCAGGGCAACGGCGGCGGCGGTTTTGTCGGCGGCAACGCCGGCAGTCTGCGCGTTCCGGTCACACAGGGATTCGCCACGGCTGCGACCGACACCGGTCACGAGGGCGGCAGCGGGAGTTTCGCCCTCAACGCCAGCGGCCGGCTTAATTGGCCGGAAATCCGCGACAACGCCTATCTCGGCATCCACGAGATGACCGTCGTCGGCAAGGCGCTCACGCAGGCGTTCTACGGCAAGCCACCGCGCTTTTCCTATTTCATCGGCAGCTCCACGGGTGGTCGGCAGGGGCTGATGGAGGCGCAGCGCTACCCCGAGGACTACGATGGGATTTTCTCCGGCTGCCCCGCGGTGAACTGGGCGCGCATGGTGCCGGGCGGCGCGTGGGGGCACGCCGTCATGCGCGAGATGAACCACTTCGTTTCCAAGGCCAAGCTCGACGCGGCGACCGCCGCCGCCGTCGCCGCTTGCGATGCCGCCGACGGCGTGACCGATGGCGTGATCGACGATCCGATCCGGTGCATCTGGGATCCGCAGGCGCTCGTCGGCACCGCCGTGGGCGAGGAGACGTTCACGGCGGCCGACGCCGAGGTGCTGCGCAAAATCTGGGACGGCGCACGCACGCGCGACGGAAAATTCCTGTGGCATGGCTACACCCGCGGTTCGAATCTCTTCGCGGTGGCGGGCACCGAGGGCGCGCCGCTCCAGCCGAAACCGTTCGGCGTCGCGTTCGACTGGATGAAATTTTTCCTTGCGCAAAACCCGAACTACGACGGCACCTCGCTCAAGCGCGACGAATACGAACTCTTCCTCGGCCAGTCCGCCGAACTCTTCGGCCCCGTCTTCAGCGCCGACGATCCCGACCTCACCCGCTTCCGCGACCGCGGGGGCAAGTTGATCATCACGCACGGGCTCGCGGACCAGCTCATCCCGCCGCAGAGCACGATCGAGTATTACGAAAAGGTGCAGCAACGGATGGGCGGCGCGGAAAGGGCCGCCAAGTTCGCGCGGTTCTTCCTCGTGCCCGGCGTGGATCACGGCTTCCGTGGTGCCGGCCCGACACCGGCCGGCACGCAGTCGGCGCTCATTCGCTGGGTCGAGGAAGGCAAGGCACTCGATCGCCTGCTCGGTGAAGTGAAGGATGCGTCCGGCAAAGTCCTCCGCACGCGCCCACTGTTCCCGTTTCCGCAATTCGCGAAATACTCCGGCACCGGCAGTTCGGACGACGCGGCAAATTTTGTGGCCGCCACGCCGGCGAAGTAAAAACGGAGCGACGTCTTTCCAGCCGTCGAATCTTGACGACGAAAAAATCGGCGACTGGCAAGTCGCCGCTCAGAAAAACCATTACCTCCAAAATCATCGGCCTCGGCGAAATCCTCTGGGACTTGCTCCCGACGGGCGCACAGCTCGGCGGCGCGCCGGGCAACTTCGCCTATCACGCCCGCGCGCTCGGCGCGGAGGCCGGCATCGTGACACGCGTGGGCGACGACGCGCTGGGCCGCGACATCCTCGCGCGGCTCGCCGCGATGCAACTGCCGCTCGACCTCGTGCAAATCGACGCAACCGCGCCGACCGGCACCGTGACCGTGAAACTCAACGCCGCCGGCGTGCCCGACTTCACGATCCACGAGGGCGTCGCGTGGGATCGATTGGAATTAACCGCAGCCGCGCGACGCGCCGTGCAGGCGGCGGATGCGGTTTGTTTCGGCAGCCTTGCGCAGCGTGCCGAGCCGTCGCGCTCGACCATTCTCGATCTCGTGCGGCAAGCGCCTGCGAAGGCGCTGCGCATCTTCGACGTGAACCTCCGCCAGCACTATTTTTCCCGCGAAGTGATCGAGCGCTCGCTGCAACTAGCCAACGTCGCAAAACTGAACGACACCGAGCTGCCCGTGCTCGCGGAAATGTTCGGCCTGCCCGGCGATACCCGCGCACAGATCGCCGCACTCGCCGCGCGCTTCGATCTGCGCGTCGTGGCGCTGACGCTCGGCGCGCGCGGCAGCCTGCTCTATCGTGGTGGGCAGTGGTCAGAGTGCCACCCGCGTCCCGTCACGATCGTCGACACCGTTGGTGCCGGCGACGCGTTCACGGCCGCGATGGCACACGGCTTCCTGCGCGGGATGGAACTCGACGAAGTAAACTGCGCCGCGGGCGAAGTCGCGCGGCACGTGTGTGCCTGCGCAGGCGCGACGCCGTCGCTGCCGGAAGCACTCGCCCGGCTTTTTTCCTCCCGCTGAGCGCTACGGGATGGAGGGACGTTGAATTGCGGGTCGTCTGAAACTGACGCCGCCCTCACTCCGCCGGCGTGATCTTTGCGATGCGGGTCGGGAGGAGGACGTAGAGGGCGCCGTCCGAGCCGGTGATCACGTGGCGGATTTTGCCGAGGCCCTTGAACAGGACTTCCTGCGCGGTGACCTTGCCGTCCGTGATGTCGATGCGGCGGAGTTCCTCGGCGACGAGCGAGGCGAGGAAAATCTGGTTCTTCCATTTCGGGAATTTGTCGCCGGTGTAGAAATTAATTCCGCAGGGCGCGATGGAGGGCACCCAGTAGACGAGGGGTTGCTCCATGCCGGCCTTGGCGGTGCCTTCGCTGCCGGGGAAGGTGACGCCGGAGTAGTCCAAGCCGTAGGTGATGATGGGCCAGCCGTAGTTTTTTCCCTTCTCGACGAGGTTAAGTTCGTCGCCGCCGCGCGGGCCGTGCTCGGCGTCGAAGATCTGGCCGGTGGCCGGACGAATCGCCAGGCCCTGCGGGTTGCGGTGGCCGTAGCTCCAGATGGAGGGGACAGCCTTGGGGTCGTTGACGAACGGATTGTCGGCGGGCACGCGGCCGTCGTCGTGCAGGCGGTGGACTTTGCCGTTGGGGCGGGAGGTGTCCTGCGCCATCATGGCCTGGCCCCGCTCGCCGATGGTGAAGAAAATGTAGCCTTTGCCGTCGAAGGCGATGCGGCCGCCGAAGTGGACGCCGCCGGCCTTGATGTAGTGCTCGAGCTTGCCCTGGAAAATCGTCTGCTGCTCGACGAGCGCGCCCTCCTTGGAAATCTTGCCGCGGATGATGCGCGTGAGGCTGACGGCATTACCCTCGAAGGTCTGCGGATCGCTGAAGGAGAAATAGACCCAGCCGTTTTTCGCGTAGTCGGGATGGGGGACGACATCGAAGATGCCAGCCTGGCCACCAGTGTCGGCGAGCGGCACGCCAATGAGCGGGCGCTCGGCGAGCTTATCCTTGTCGATGAGGTAAACGAAGCCGCGCTTCTCGGTCATGATCGCCTGCGTGGGCGAGAGAAAGGCGAGGGACCACGGCTCCTTCACGCCGGCGACCCAGGTGTTGAGCTGGTAGCCGTGGAGCTGGCTCTTGACGGTGAGGGACTCGGCGGGCTTGGGAAACTCCGTGTGCTCGCGCAGGTATTTCGCGCGCATCTCGTGGATGTAGACGACCATCGCGCGGATTTCCTTCTCGGGGATCGCGGCGCCCCAAGGCGGCATGCTTTTTTCCGGGAAACCGTTGCGGATGCTCTTGGCGATGCTGTCGTCGTCGCCGCCGTGCAGCCACACGTCCTTGAGCATCGTGGGCGCGGAGGCACCCTCGAGGTCTTTGCCGTGGCAAGTGGCGCAGAGCTCTTGATAGCGCTGGGCGACGGTGCCGGTGCGAACGGTCTGGGCGGAAGCAACGCTGGGAAGGGCGAGACTGGCGAGCAGGACGAGAGTGGCGGAGCGGAGGGAGTGAAGCATGGTAAAATGGAAGGGGACGAAGATCCGGAGTGTCGTTGGACGCAGGAAAAAAGGAAAGAGTTCGCGTCGGTCCGACCCGGTTACAACGACTATGGCGTAACGCGAGTGCTCGCGCCGTTCCGCGTCGCAGCCGGCTCAACGATCAGCCGCAGCGTGTGGAGCAGGCGCGCGAGGGCCGCGCGCGGCGGATCGCCGAGGAGGGAGAGCTGAATCCAGTTGCGCGCGAGCATGTGGCTGCTGCGGAAGTTGAGCGCGAAGCCGCGCTGCTCCAGCTCCTCGCCGAGCTGCGCCGCGGTGATCGGACCCTCGATGGCGAGCGTGATGCCCGCCGGGCACGCGGCGTGATCGGGGGCGACGAGCGTGAAGCCCCGCGCGCGCAGCTCCTCGCGGAGCCAGCGGGCGTTGGCGGCGATGCGCGCGATGCGCTCCGGTGTGGCGAGCGTCACGGCCGTGGCGAGCGCGGCCATGAGGTTGGAGGAGTGGGTATGCGGCGCGCTCGCGTGCGCGGCCCAGTGGCCGAGATCGATGTAGCTCGGCAGTCGGTCGGGCTCGGGGCGCGGGTTGTAGTCGTGAAACACCAGCGCGAGCCCGGGGTAGGCGCCGAGGCCCTTGCCGCTCGTGCCGGTGGCGAGATGCACGCCGCGCAAATCCACGGGCAGCGCGCCGATCGAGCTGATGCAATCGACGCAGAGGTGCAGCCCGTGATCGGCGGCGAGTTGTTTCAGTTCGCCGAGGGGGTTGAGGATCCCGGTGGAGGTCTCGTGGTGGACGAACCACACCCAGCCCCCGCGCGGCACACGGGCGACAAACGCCTGAACCTGCTCGAGATCGAAGGTGTCGCCCCATGGCAGCCGCATCCAGTCGAAGCGCAGGCCGGCGCGGCGGGCCTCGCCGGCGAGGCGTTCGCCGAATTCGCCGTTGGAAAGCACGAGCCCGGTGGTGGTGCGCAACGCGAGCTGCGCGGCGACGACCGCGGTGCCGAGCGATCCGGAACCGGCGAGCACCTGCACATCGCGCGCGCCGGTGAGCCGGCAGAGTCCCGAGCGGAGCCCGGCGAGCAGATCGAGGAACGCCGGACTGCGGTGCGAGATCGCGGGAGCGGTGAAGGCGGCATCGACCTCGGGCGCGGTGAGCACGGGGCCGGGCAGGAGATTGAGCGGGCGGGTCGCGTCGCGGTCGCCGGTCAGGACATCGCGGAAAACGGCGCTGCGCTCGGTCGCCTGGCCAAAGTCCTCGAACGTGAGATACATCGGCTGGTATTGCGCCCCGGCGCTGCCGACGAGCGGGCCGAAGAGCGTGCAGCCGAGGTGGCGGTAGAGTTTCAACTGGCGCGTGGTCCCCGAGAGCACGGCGAGATCGTAGCCATCGTCGAGGCACTGCCGGACCACGCGCTCGAAGAATTCGACGAAGACCGCCGTCTTGCGGAATTCGGGCACGACGGCGAGGAGGCGCGCCTCGATCGGCTTGCGGCCGGCGGGCAGATGGGCGTCGAGATTGGGCACCTTGCTATCGAGGGAGAACGGCCGCTGGGCGCGCAGGGCCACCATGCCGACCAGCTCCCGGCCGTTGAGCGCGATGAGGTATTTGTTCTCCGCGTGAAACCGATCGACGAGCCGGCCCTCGGGGTTGGGCGCGTGCTGCGGGATCTCCTCCACGAAGGTCCGGTAGTTGAGCCGGTGGATCTGCTCGAACTCCCACTCTTCCGTGGCGACCTTGATCCTCAGCGTGGGGGTGGTGGGGTTCATGACGGTGAAGGAGGGTTGGCGTTGGGGGCCGGTATGAAATGCGAGCGATGGGCGAGGGCGACAATGCCAAATGTTACCATTGTGAAAACCGCGGCAGGCATCGAGCGGGTTTCGAGCCATGTCGCGCCCGGCAGCAACAGCACGCCGAACAACCCCGAGGGCACGCGGCGCCGGGTGAGACCCCACACCGCGGCCCCGATGAGCAGACAGCCGCCGATCGCGAGCGGCGCGAGCACGAGCCATGCGCCGAGGAGCGGGCCGAGGCCCTTGCCACCGCGGAAACCTAGTTGCACCGGCCACACGTGACCCGCCACGACGGCGAGGGCCGCGGCAAATTCCCAGCCGCCGTCGAGCCCCGCCCAACGCGCGGCGAGGGCGGCCACCGCGCCCTTCGCGGCATCGAGCGCGAGCACGAGCACGAACCCGCCGCCGCCGAGCACGCGCGCGGTATTGGTCGCGCCCGTCGTGCCGCTGCCGACCGTGCGCACGTCCTCACCCGTGCGGAGCCGCACCAGCCAGTAGCCGGGCGACACCCCGCCGAGCAGGTAGGCGGCGGGGACGACGAGCCAGGGGAGCAAGTTCATCGGATGCGGCGGGACCGGCGGAGCGGTTGCGAGCGTGGCGAAACCTCCCCCGCCAAGGTGGCGAGGACGCGAAACGGACGCGCGCGGGAGGTTGGGAGGAAGTTGCGAATCAAGACGGGAACGGCTGGGGGAGCACGTTCTGCGCGAAAACCCGGAGCGCGGCAAGTCAGCGTTACTGTTCGGTGGCGCGAATCTACTCAGCGCGGCGCTACGGCACCTCGTAGATTTCGACGAGGGCGGTGCCGGTGGTGCCGCCGACGCCGGAGACGGTGACGGTGTAGGCGCCGGGCGGGAGGCGCAGTAGGACGACGGCGTCTTTGCTATCGAGCGGGAGGGCGAAGGCGCCGGCGGCGGCGAACGCAGCGGTGAGCGTGGCGGTGCCGCCCCAGTTGTCGTTGGTCGCGACGGGCGTGTCTTTGCCGAGCGGTGTGACAGTGAGCTGCGGATCGGCGAGCAGGCCGGTCACGCCAAACGGCGCGAGGCCGGGGCCGACGGCGCGGATGAGAAGCTGGAGCGGACCGCTGCCGCCGATGACGAAACCGGGGACGAGCGCATTCGCACCTGTGCCGACAAAGCCGCGCGTGGAAACATTCACAATCTGCACGGGCGAGGTGAGCGGATCAGCGTCGTAGATTTCGGCGAGCGCGATGCCGGAGTCGGTGGCGGTGGCACCCGTGACGCGCACGGTGTAGCCGGTGCCGTTGCCCGTGGGCGTGAGCGTCGTGAAGGCCGCGGCGTCCTTCGACAACGGATCGAGCGGAAACGCGCCGACGGCGGCGCTCGATGCGGCGAGCGTGCTGCCACCGGTGGCCCAGTCGTCGTTGGTGAGCAACGTCGCGCCGCCGAGCGGTGCGAGTTCGAAGCGCGGATCGGCGAGCGAACCTCCGAGGCCGAAGCGTAGAAGGGTCGGACCTACGCCGCGGACGACGAGTTGCCTCGTGCCGGTCCCGCGCAGCACGAAGCCGGGCGTGAGCGCGCCGCCGGGCTGGACGAGGCCGCGCGTGGCGACGTTGATGAGGCGGCCGGGCGCGGCGGGATTGGTGACGGAGAGGAACGCCGACGCAGTCTCGACGCTCGTGCCTGCGCTGGTGACCACGGCCGAATAGTATCCCATGTCGGCGGTGGCGGAGGGATTCGCCAACGTGAAGGCGGCGTTGGTCGCGCCGGCGATGATGGCGCCGTCTTTCTTCCACTGGTAGGCGAGGTTGCCGCCGGAGGCGCCGACAGAGAGCGCGACGCTGGCGCCGGCCGCCGAGTGCGACGGCGCGGGAGGCAGTGTGATCGCGAAAGGGAGCACGCTCGCCGTGCCCTTGCGGATCGTGTTGTTGCCGTTGTCGGCGACGTAGAGGTTGCCGGTGGAATCAACGACGAGGCCCCACGGGCTGTTGAGGCGCGCGGTGGCACCGGCGCCATCATCGCTGCCGCTGACGTCGGTCGCGCCGGCTATGAGTGTGTTTGTGCCGTCGGGCGCGAGTCGGCGGATCGTGTGCGCGCCGACTTCGGCGATGTAGGTGTTGCCCGCCGGATCGGTGGCGACCCCGATAGCGTTGGCCGCGGTGGTGAGGGTGGTGACGACGCCGACGGGCGTCACCTTGCGGACGCTGACGCCGTCGGCGACGATGAGATTGCCCGCGACGTCGAGTGCGAGTCCACGAGGAAACGCGAAGCGCGCCTCCGCGCCGACCCCATCGGTGGAACCGGATTGGCCCGCGGTGCCCGCGAGCGTGGTGACGACCCCGGCGGGCGTGATGCGGCGGATGGTGCGGTTGTTGGTGTCGGCGACGAAAATATTTCCCACGCGATCGAGGGCGACGGCGCTCGGCGTGTCGAATTGCGCGTCGGCTCCCGTGCCGTCGGCGCGCCCCGCGGTCGCGGAGCCGGCGAAGGTGGTGAAGACACCCGTCGGCGAAATGCGGATGATGCGCGAGCGCGCGTCGGCCACGAAGAGATTGCCCGCGCCATCGACGGCGATGCCGAGACCAACCTGCGAAGCGATCGTGGTCACGACTCCGGCCGGCGTGATCTTGCGGATGAAATTGCTCACGCTGTCGACGGTGTAGATGATGCCCGCGGCATCGATCGTCAGGCCGGTGGGATGATCGAAGCGCGCGGCAGCGCCGGTGGCGTCGACGCGACCGATCGCCGTCGACGAGCCGGCGAGGGTCGAAAACGTAAACGCGACCGTCGGCGGCGTGGCGAGCGATACGACGGCGGAGCTGGAAACGCTCGCACCGTAAGCATTGGCGACGGCGACGTTGAAGGCGCCTCCGGCGTTGGACTGAAGATTGGTGAGCGAGAGCGTGGATTGGGTGGCGCCGGGAAGGTCGGCACCGTCGCGCCGCCACTGATAGCGGAGCGCATCGCCGGTGGCGGCCACGGTGAGGGTGACGTTGGCGCCGCTAGTGGCGAAGAGCCCGGTGGGTTGCGTCGTGATCGACGGCAGCGGCGAGCCGAGCCGGGCGATACCGCTCCGAGGCTGGGCGGAAACGGCAGCGAACGTGCCGGCGAACACCAACTGTCCTGGGGCTGGCGCGACCATCGCATAGATTCCCGGGGTAGATAAGCCGATGGCGCCGGTCACATCGGGGTCGAAAGCGCTGTCGAGGGTGCCGTCGGAATTGAATCGCGCGAGGCGGCTGCGTGGGACCGTGCCGACGGCGTTAAAATTTCCGCCGGCAAAGAACTTTCCGTCGGGCTGCAACACAATCACCCGCACGACGCCGCTCGGGCCGGAGGTCGAGGTGTTGTCGAGCGATCCATCCTGGTTGAGGCGGGCGATACCGCGCCGGATCTGACCGGAGAACAGAGAAAACGAGCCGCCGATCAGAATTTTCCCGTCGGGCTGCAAAACGATGGTTTGCACATCGCTGGTCGAACCGGTGCCGATGTTAAACGTGCTGTCGAGTGAACCATCCGGGTTCACGCGGGCCAGGCTCGCGCGCGGCTGTCCCGCGACTTGAGAAAAATTTCCCCCAAGCAAGATTTTGCCATCGGGCTGGACGACGATCGCTGCGAGCTGTTGTTGGGTGCCGACGTTGACGCCGGTCACGTTCAAATTGAACGCTGCGTCGAGGGATCCGTCGGCGTTCAAGCGGGCGATTGCGCTGCGCGGAGTTTCGTTAACGATGGCAAACAGGCCACCAATCAGGATCTTTCCGTCGGCCTGCACGGCGAGCGAATACACGCTGCCATCGGCGCCGGCCGTGAAGCCGGAGTCGAGCGAGCCGTTGGGATTGAGCCGCGCCAAGCGGACCCGCGTGGTGCCGGCAATCGTAGTGAATCCCCCGCCAACCAGGATTTTTCCGTCAGGCTGCACGAGCAGGGCTGCGACTGTCGTGTTGGGACTGGGATTAAACGTGCTGTCGACCGTGCCGTCGGGATTAAGGCGCGCGAGCCGACTCCGTGCCACGCCGCCGATGAGGGTGAAATTGCCGCCGACCAGAATCTTCCCGTCCGGCTGGGCGGCGAGAGCGAAGACATCGGCGTTGGGGTTGGGGGTGAAGGCGGGGTCGAGCGCCTGCGCGCGGAGCGCGGTGCCTAGGAAAAAAACGAGCGCGCCGAAAACATGGCGGGCGTGGCGGAGGAAGGGCAGGCACAGTTTTCATCGCGGGTAGGAAGGAAGCGGACAGGGTTGAACTAACCCACGCACGAAACGTCACCCGGCAGGACCGGGCAGCGAGACAGGGGTAACGCAAGGGGATGACAGACGAAGCGGCTGAGGGTGTGAATCCGTGCGTGACCGGTGGCAAGCGGGGACTTGGGCCGCGACCGGGACGCGGCGAGTAGCGCGCTTGCCATTCGAGGATGCGTCTTCAAGAAATCCGCGCATGGAAATGGGCGTCCGGCTGGCATCGCGGGAGACCGCACTCGAACCGCGGCTCGTGGCGTTGTATCGCGCCGCCACACCGACGGCGAAGCTTGCGGTGGTGGCCCGGATCAACGCCGCGCTGACGGCGATCAAGGAGGCGGATGTCGCGCGGCGGCACCCCGACTGGTCCGCAGCGCAGCAGCGGGCCAGCGTGCGTCGCTGGTGGTTGTCGGCCCGCGACTGAGCGATGTGGGACTGGCTGTTTCAGTTCACCGAACCGTTGGACGAAATCGGTGTGCCTTACGCGGTCGTCGGCTCGGTGGCGTCGTCGCTTTATGGTGAGCCGCGGGCGACCAATGATGTCGATTTGGTCATCCAACTCGAGACGGCCGATGCCGCGAAGCTCGTGTGCGCCTTTCCCGCGGATCGTTTTTACGTGCCGCCCGAGGAAGTGGTGATCGTCGAGCTCGGCCGGGCGCAAGGCGGGCACCTCAATGTGATCGCACTGGAGTCGATGACGAAGGCGGATTTTTATCCGCTGGCGGGCGAAGAGCGCGCGTGGTTTTCCCGCCGGCGGGCGCTGGAGATTTCCGGTCGCCCGGTGTGGTTTGCGGCACCGGAGTCCGTGATTCTGCACAAGCTCCGGTTCTTTCGCGCCGGCGGCGGGGAGAAACACCTGCGCGACATCCGCGGTATGCTCTTGGTCAGTGGCGAAGCCATCGACCGGGCGGCGATTGGCGCGGCGTGCGTGCGACTCGGGCTGTCGGCGGAGTGGGCGGCGGCGCAGGTGGAAAATTGAATCGCGCGGCCGAGACCCGCGCCTTTACGGCACTTCGTAAACTTCGACGAGCGCGAGACCCGTGGTCGCGTTCGCGCCGGCGACTTGAATCGTGTAGGCGCCGGGACTGAGCGTGACGAGCAGCGCGCTGTCGCGGCTGCCTTCGGTGAGGGCGAACGCACCGACGGTGCGCGCGGTGTCGCGGATCGCGGCGGCATTGGTGGCGGAGTTCCACGCGGCGTTGCTTGCGACGGCCTGTGCGCCGGAGAAGAGCGTGCCGACGGGTTGCGCGAGCACGCCCGGCACATTGAAGGGCGCGGCACCGAGCGGCGGCCCGACGGCGCGGACGAGCACGTTTTCTCGGTGCCCGGCCCGATGACGAAACCGGCGATGAGTGCATTCGCGGCGGTGCCGACTTGCGCACGAGCGGCGAGGTTGATGAGCCGGCTCGGCGGTTCGGCCGGGCCGGTGGTGGCGAGCGATGCGATCCATTGCGCGAGGAGCGATTCGCCGGCGAGGTCGCGCTCGTTGGTGGCGAGGAGCGGCATCTGGCCGGGGCCGCGGATTGAGATGCGCTGGAGCAGGCGGGAGTGCGCGGGGTCGCCGGGCGCGCCGCGAGATCGAGAAACAGGGTGCGCGTGGGTGTGGTCGCGGTGACATCGGGGATGACCCAGATGCGGCCGGTCTTCTCGACCACGAAGAGCCGCCGGGTCTCGCCGGGCGGCGTGACGACGGCGACAGGTTGTGTGAACGAGAGCGGCGCGAATGCGCGGACGGTGGTGTAGTTGGTCGCGGGTGGATTTGGCGGCAGGCGCAGCGACGTAGCCGCGACGCGCGTGAGCGGTTGGGCGGCGAGCGTCGCCGCCGAGAGCAGAAAAACGCCGAGGAGGTCGGGCCGGATGCGAGCCATGCGGTCGCGAGGTTGAGCGTGCCGGGCGTCCGTCGCAACCGGCGAACGGCACCCCGCGCCAAGGGCGCATCCCACTTTCTTGCAACTGCGGCCGATGCCGGGCGTAGCGCGGTCAGCCTGACCGCGTTTTCCGATCCATCACGGGCAGACTGCCCGTGCTACGTTGCGGCGCGTTCCCGCTCAATGAAGCGTGCAAAAAAACTGAGATGCGCCGCGCGCCAGGGTCCTCGTGCGCCGATCCAATCAGCCCTTCGCCCGCACCCAGTCGCCCACGATCTGTTCGAGCACGTCGAGGGGGACGTTGCCGTTGCGGAGGATCACGTTGTGGAATTCCTTCAGGGAAAATTTTGCGCCGAGTTTTTGCCGCGCCTGATCGCGGATCGCGAGAATGCGGAGTTCGCCGATTTTGTAGGAGCAGGCCTGGCCGGGGAGGACGACGTAGCGCTCCACCTCGGAGACCGGGATGCCGTAGTCGATTGCCTGCTGGCGCGTCCAGTTTTTCGCGTGGAGGCCGGTGTCGACGACGAGTCGGCGCGCACGGAAGAGTTCGCTGTCGAGCTGGCCGAGGGCGCCGACTTTGTCGCCCTCATACCAGCCGTTCTCGGCGGCGAGGCGCTCGGCGTAGAGTCCCCAGCCCTCGGAATGCGCGGAGAGTCCGCCGAAGACGCGATCGCGGCGGAACGCGGGCAGCTCGGTGCTCTCGGCCTGCAGCGCGATTTGGAAATGATGGCCGGGCACGGCCTCGTGGTAGGCGAGCGAGCGCATCGACACGATGCGGAAGGTCGGGCCGGGGAGCGGCACCCAAAACACGCCGGGGCGCGTGCCGTCGCGCGCCGGGCCGGTGTAGTGCGCGGCGGCGTTCTTCTCGCTGAACGGTGGCTCGCGGCGAACCTCGCAGGGCGCGACGGGCCGCAGATCGAAAATCAAGGCGGCGCGTTTTTCCGCGTCGCGCACGAGCTCGGTGTAGCGCGCGAGCAGCGCGGGACGCGGGTCGGCTTCCTTCGGTTGGAGGTCAGCCTCGAGTTTTTTGTAGCGGGCGTTGACGGTGCTGTCGGTGTAGCCGAGTTCGCGGAGGAGTTTGTCCATCTGCGTCTCGATGCGCTCGACCTCGCGGAGGCCGAGCGCGTGAATCTCGTCGGCGGAGAGCGAGGTCGTGGTGTTGCGCTTGAGGGCGTTGGCGTAGGCGGCGGCGCCGCCGGGGAGGTTCGAAAGGCCGGCGGCGTCGGAGGCGCGCGGGAGCTGCTCCTGGAGGAGTGCGCGCACGCGCTGGAAGGCCGGGATGATTTGCGCGGCCACGATTTTCTCGGCGGTGGCGACGGACGTGGCGTGATCGGCGGCGGGAAAATTTTTCAACTTGGCCGCGCGTTCGCCGAGCGAGGCGACAAGGACGTTGGCGCCCGCCGCGCCATCGCCGATGAAGCGCCCGATTTGATCGATGGTGGCGGTGAGGATGAATTTCGGCGGGAGCAGGCCGCGGCTCGCGCGGTCGCGGGCTTGCGCGATGCCTTCGTCGAGCTGCGCGGCGACGAGGGCGAGGCGCGCGAGGTAGTTGTCGATGTCGCGCGCGTTGCGGATCGGATGAGTCTGGCTGAGGAAATTAACGAGGCCGAGCTGGAGCCCGCGGAATTGGTTGAAGACGAAGGCGTGCTCCTCAAACGGTTCGGCGCGCACGATGTCGTCGAGTTGCCACGCGAGCATCGCGGCGGAGTTGCGCTGCGCCTCGGAGAAACGCGCGCGGTCGAATTTCGCGAGTTCGGTGAGGCCGCGGGCGGCGAGCGCGGCGCGCGCGGAGCGGGCCTCGCGCGTAATTGGCGTGAGCTGGCGGTCGAGCGCGTCCTGCTCCGCGCCGGAGAAATACTGCTGCTGCGTCGCGCCGGCGGGATTGGCGCGCATCCATTCGTCGGCGAGTTTTTGCGCGAAGGTATCGAACGCGGGATCGGCGGCGTGGAGCGTGGAGGCGAGGAGGGCGAGCGAGGCGAGACGGAGGGAGGAGGGGAGACGCATGGGAGGCGGAGGCGGGCGGAGATGGAAGATGGGTGAAGGGAGATGTAAGAAGGCGGAGGGCTGTGGAGAAAAGCAATTATTGTGGCCAGGGCGCGCCGGGCTGGCCGAAGCGCGTGCCGGGCGGGAAGTGCAGGCCGAAATACTCGGCGAGGATCGCGAGGAGTTCCTCGGCGGTCGCAATCGTGCGGCGCTCGACGCGGCCGTCGGCGTGACGGATGTTGAACTCGGAATTCAGGAGTGTGTAGCGGCGGTCGGCGAGCGTGCGGGAGGCGCGGAGGTTTTGCCGGAGCGGCGACTGCGGGTGCGCGCACGTGAACCAGTTGGCGACCTCGATATCGATGCCGGGGACGTCGTTCGGCGTGAAGACATAGACATCGGTCCACGTCCCGCCGATTCGGGCCTGGTGCGCGATGAGTTCGCCACGACGGACGAGGCGGCGTGACTCGAGGCAGCCGGCCTGCGCCACGTCGAATTCCCAGCGCAGCGGCCGGAAAAGCGACATGCTGCCAAAGCCGACGTCGGCCAGATGCGGCCCGGCGTCCGCGATCTCGACGCGCAAGACCTGATGGGTGAGAGCGGTTGGCGTCTCCACCGGAATCTGCCAGCGCACCCGGCCGAGATGCGTTGTGACTTGAAACCCCAGCGCGCGCAGCACGGCGGCGAGGAGGGTGTTGTGTTCGAAGCAGTAGCCGCCGCGTTTTTCGTGGACGAGTTTCCGCTCGATCGCGGCGAGATCGACGGCGATGCGGCGGCCGAGCTGGATGTCGAGGTTCTCGAAAGGGATCGTCTGCGCGTGGTGCTGGTGAATTCCGTCAAGCGTCGCAAGCGAGACGGTGCGCGGCCCGTCGTAACCGATGCGCGCGAAGTAGGCTTCGAGGTCGGGCGTCGCGGTTTCGGCCATGGGAAAATCCTGCGCGTCGGAGGCGACGTGGCAAGCGGAGGCGCGGGAGCGGTGCGAAAAAAGCGGGCTCACGTGGAGCCCGCTTTGGAAATATCATCCGACCGATCGCGATCTGACTCTCACCCCTTCTGCATCTGGTGCGGCGTGACATCGGCGTCGCCGGGGTTGAGCGGGATGCGCATGCCGTAGAAGCTGCGGTAGACGAAGACGAGCGCGACAAGGAAGATCGCCACGCCGAGGCCGTGCTTGAGGCCGGCTTCCATCTTCACCGCGATCTCGACGGCGAGGAGGCCGAAGAGGGTCGTGAACTTGATTACCGGATTCAACGAGACCGACGACGTGTCCTTGAACGGATCGCCCACGGTGTCGCCGACGACGGTCGCGGCGTGGAGCGGGGTGTTCTTCATCTTGAGTTCGACCTCGACGATTTTCTTCGCGTTGTCCCATGCGCCGCCGGCGTTGGCCATGAAGATGGCTTGGAAGAGACCAAAGAACGCCATGCCGATCAGGTAGCCGATGAAGAAGAACGGATCGAAGAATGCGAGGGAGAGGCTGAAGCAGAAGATGACGATGAAGATGTTGATCATGCCCTTTTGCGCATACTGCGTGCAGATCTTCACGACCTCCTTCGAGGCTTCGACGGCGGCGGTGGTCGCGTCGAGCTTCATGTTATCCTTGATGTAAACGACCGCGCGGTAGGCGCCGGTGACGACCGCCTGCGTGCTCGCGCCGGTGAACCAGTAGATCACCGCGCCGCCCATGAGCAGGCCCATCAGTGCCTCGGGATGCACGAGCGAGAGTTTCTCAAGGACGTTGAAGGTCGGATCGATCGCGGAGAAATGCGCCTTCAGCATCATGATAATGCCGAAGACCATCGTGGTCGCGCCGACGACGGCGGTGCCGATGAGCACGGGCTTGGCGGTCGCCTTGAAGGTGTTGCCGGCGCCGTCGCCCTTCTCGAGCTGGTGCTTGGCGTGCGCGAAGTCGGGCTTGAAGCCGAAGTCGCGCTCGATCTCGGCGACGATGCCCGGCTTCGCCTCGATCTGCGAGAGCTCGTAAACGGACTGCGCGTTGTCCGTGACCGGGCCGAAGGAATCGACCGCGATGGTGACGGGGCCCATGCCGAGGAAGCCGAAGGCCACGAGGCCAAACGCGAAGATCGGCGCGGCGAAGCGAAACGCCTCCGGCATCATCGCCTGCACGGCGGCGTGGCCGGAAAAATAATACGCGCCGAACATCAGCGTGAGAATGCAGAGGCCGGTCCAGAACGCCGAGAAGTTGCCCGCGACGAGGCCGCTGAGGATGTTGAGCGAAGCGCCGCCTTGGCGGGAGGAGGTGACGACTTCCTTCACGTGGCGGCTCTCGGTCGAGGTAAACACCTTCGTGAACTCGGGAATCAGCGCGCCGGCGATGGTGCCGATCGAGATGATGGTCGAGAGCACCCACCAGAGATTCGTGCCCACGCTGGGATGACTGGCGAGCAGCAGGTAGCTTGCGACGTAAGTGACCGCGATCGAGACGAGCGAGGTGATCCAGACGAGATTGGTGAGCGGGTGCTCGAGGTTGAAATCCTTGGCGGAGCCCCAGACGGATTTGCTGATCGCGTCGTTGATCCAGTAGCTGGCGAGCGAGGTGAGGACCATCAGGATGCGCATCGCGAAGAGCCACACGATGAGCACGCCACAGAGCGTGGGATTGGCCGCGAGCGCGAGCGCGAGAAACGCGATCAGCGCGACGCCGGTTACGCCGTAGGTCTCGAAGCCGTCGGCGGTGGGTCCGACGGAGTCGCCGGCGTTGTCGCCCGTGCAGTCGGCAATCACGCCGGGGTTGCGCGGGTCGTCCTCGGGCAGGTTGAAGACGATCTTCATGAGGTCGGCGCCGATATCGGCGATCTTGGTGAAGATGCCGCCGCAGATCCGCAGCGCGGAGGCACCGAGCGATTCGCCGATCGCGAAACCGATGAAGCACGGCCCGGCGAGGTCCGAAGGGAGGAACCGCAGAATGCAGATCATGAAGAACAGCTCCACGGCGACGAGCACGAGGCCGACGCTCATGCCGGACTTGAGCGGGATGAGCAGCGTGGCGAGCGGGTTGCCCTGGAGCGCGGAGAACGCGGCGCGGCTATTCGCGACGGTGTTGATTCTAATCCCAAACCACGCGACCCCGTAGCTGCCGAGGATGCCGAGCACCGACGCCGCGAGAATGATGGCCACGTGGCCGGCGGACAGGTGCGAGAGCACGCCGAAATAATACCCCATGCAGATCGCGATGAGCACCCACAGCGCGGCGAGAAACTTGCCCTGCTGAAACAGGTAGGTCTTGCACGTCTCCCAGATGATTTGGGAAACGGCCGCCATCGAGGAGTGCACGGGAAGGTTGCGCGTCTGCACGTATTGCATCCACCCGTAGATCGTGCCGAGCGCACAGACGACGAGCCCGATCATCAGGATCGCGGTGCCACTCAGCGCGCCGCCGAAAAACGTGATGGTCCGCAGATCGGGGATGCGGATATCGGCCTCGCTCGCGCGGAGGACGGAGGGGGTAAGAGTCACCAAAGCAGCGGCGACCCACTTAAGGGAGTTCTGGACTTTCATAGGGTGAAAAACGGAAATACCGACGGACCTGCCGCCGATATTTCCCAGGGGAGGGTTTAAGATGAATGGTGGTTTGCCTACGGCGGGGCGGTGCCGCGAGTCAATTGTGGCCGGGGCCGCGCATGTAAGACAATTTCATCGGCGAAGATCACCCGGCGATGGGTTCTAATTTTCAGCACCGGACTTCCGCGCGCGTTACGTTCGTGCGCCACGCCGACCGAGGGCGTGGGCGGCTTTGGTGGCCACGAGTCCGCCGGTTACGTCGCTGACTCAGCCGGTCGCTCGTGCTCGAATGCGCTCTAGGATTGAGATCAATTCTTCAACCTGTGGCAGCTCGAACAACCCTTCGGACCCTTTGGGATCGATATCGGTGAACGGCGATTCGTAAAGCAGCGGCGGATCCATGAAGCCCTGCGCCGTGAGGTGTTCGATGAAGGCCATCGCGGGCGATGGCTTCGCGCCGCGCGCGTAGGTGTGGGCCAGCCAGTATCAGACTTGAAACAATTCCTTCACCGCCACCTGCGCGTCACCCGCGGTGATCGGTCGATGACTGTGAACGGCGCGATTGCCGAGCGTGACGATCACCCGCGCCTTGTTGAATACCGCATCGCCCACCACCTGTTTGAACGTCGGCTCGTGGAGCTGAGCATGGTCTGTGCAGAATCGATTTCCGTCGCTAGGTCCATATCTGGACTATGCAGGTGCCGATGGATCAAACCTTCAGCGGCGATGACCACGTGCCCGCTGCCCGCCATTTCCTTCAGCTCCGACCAAGTGCAGAATCCGCTGCGGCTGGGATCGGCGAACGCTGCTTCGCCTTCCATATTCAGCCGGTCGTTCTTTTTTGCGTCAGTGCTCTCGCCAACGAAACCGGGCGGGATCGCGAGCAGTGCCCGCAGCTTGTGCTTCACAAGCAGCGGGAATACGACCCCGTAGAAATTGAAGTAGCCGTCATCGAAGGTCAGGCAGGCATTAAGTGCGCCCGCCTTCAGATTGTCGCCGGGAACACCTGTCCCCGCCGCTCGAATCACGTGGGGCGTCGGGCATTCGCCTCATGCAGCATCAGGTATTTCCAGAAAACCGTTTGTGCCTTGTAGGCGCTGATCACGAGGCCCTCGGTCCCTTGGAAAATGCCGCGCTCCAGCACGTAGCTCTTGAAAAAAGCCCAAACGCTGCGCGCCACCGCTTTGGCGGGGCTCGACGTTTTACGACCGACATTTTGTTGGGCGAAGAGGTGGCCATACGACGACATTTTGCGCAGGAAATCATCGAGCGAGCGATAGGAGTAGTGCTCGATCGGATGCCTTAAGTGAACGACGGACAGCAGTTCGGTTTGCACGCGTTCGTGCACTTCGCTCGCGCAAAAATTGGTCGTCGTCCGGTTGAACAGCCGCTCGTGCCGGTCGGGCGACCAGCCACAAGTCGTGATGTGCCTTCCGTTAAAATAATTCCGAAAGGGAATCACATACACGGTGGCGGAATCCAGAACCGTCCGGGCGATCTCAGCCCGGAGTTCGGGCGACACGATCTCATCGCTGTCGATGGAAAGAATCCAGTCATGGCGGGCCAGCGCGACGGCCCGCTGGTGCGCTCGGCCGAAACCAGGGAAAGGACCGGTAAGCCGATGCAAACTCACGTTCCCGAACGAAGCGGCAATCGAGAGGGTCGTATCCGTCGAACCCGTATCGAAAATCACGACTTCGTCGCACCAAGCCAGGGAGGTCAAAACCTCCCTCAGCAACGCCGCACTGTTTTTGGTCAGGATCGTCGCG
Source organism: Opitutaceae bacterium (assembly GCA_025352845.1). Classification (GTDB taxonomy): domain Bacteria; phylum Verrucomicrobiota; class Verrucomicrobiia; order Opitutales; family Opitutaceae; genus ER46. The sequence continues at coordinate 16,332 of JANXSC010000374.1, read as the reverse complement.
CTGATTGCCGCACCGGGGCGAAATGGGGCGAATCGATCTCTGTTCTCGGCACGGAAGCGCGAAGGCGCGACATAGGTTTCCGCGAGGAGCAAGTTCGCGGTTTCGCCGATGGGGCGGGCGTGAGAAACGAGGGACACGACTTAAGCATACCCGAAATCAACCGTCTCCGTCTGCCAGAGCGGTGGGAACTGATTCGTAGGGTGATCACCTACATCGATCGGCTGCCGGCCGAAACGACTATCGAGAAAAACTCGCGCCAAGTTTCAGGTAACCAACTCCGCCTCGATGCACACGCCGCGGTTCGCGAAAGAAGTCGAAGCTGCGCTCGGTCTCGACCCCTGCGCCGATTTCCAGCTTCAAACCGGGACGCCATTCCGCGCTCCACACGGCGCCGACACGATAGCTCTCGTATTCGACCACGGCGCGCCGCGTGGGGCCGTCCAGCGAAAAGCCGCCATAGGTGAGTTCGCCGCCGAGCCGTAGCGAACGGGTGGCGCTCAATGTGAACACCACCGCAGGCTCGGGATAGATCGCCTCGATCCGCACGTGCTCATTCACCATCCAGAGGACACCCAAGATCGGAAGTGGATGATGATAGAAACGGCTGTTGCCGAATCCGATCACGCCATGGAGGTTTCGTGCGATGGGCAGTCCGGTGGTCAAATCCACCGGCACATCTCAGGCATTCGCTGTGACGCGGTCTGCGAAATACCAGCCGGGACGCAGAGTTAGCGCCGCGACGGGTTCGGTGCCTTCATACTATTCGAGAGCGAACACCGCTGCATAGTCCTGCAACCGCCGCAGCAAGCCCTTGTTTCCCTCGGAGAAAAAAATTTCGCCTCGGAGCCCGTAACCCCAATACAAGCCTTACGCACTCAGAGGTTGGCGCGCGAGGAGTGAGCCCGTAATCGCTTGCGAAGCTCTGTCTGAAATTCGCGGGCCCCCAGCCTCCAACTGACGCGCGCCAGTTGCGACCGTATCAACCTGAAATTCAAGCGCTGGCGGGGCCGCATACCCGCGACTCGCCGTGGCAATTAGCAAACAGACAAGCCGTTTCAGGCGGGCCGACGAGAAGCGCAGCTTCAGCGTGCAAGATGACCGATGGATCACGCCCATCGAGGTTCTCGCTGCGACGGGAAATGGCGAATGAAAATCCATTGCCGCAATTTTGGCGGCGCGTGCGTCGGCCACTGCCGAAGAGATAATTTGCTCCGAGCGAAATACCGCGCCAAAAAGTTTCATGTCTGTGTCCATGCCATCAAGCATTGGGTTCCCTCGTTAACCCAGTCACACGCCCATGAAACACGCTGAGAAAGGAACCAAGCCTGCGCGTCGCCGCGTATTTTTCGTCGACGATCATCCACTGGTCCGGGAATGGCTCGCGAGCATGGTCGGTCTGGAGTCGGATCTCGAGGTGTGCGGACAGGCCGAGGAGGTCGCCGCTGCCTTGGCAGCGGTGTCGCTCGCGCGACCGGACGTGATGGTGGTCGATCTCTCGTTGCCGCGCAGTTCGGGCTTGGACCTGATCAAAGACATGCGGGCGCAATTTCCCGTGGTCCGATTGCTCGTTTTGTCGATGCACGACGAAGCCAGCGTGGCCGAGCGGGCGTTCCGGGCGGGCGCGCACGGTTATGCGGTGAAGCGCGAATCGGGGCCGCAGATCATCGAAGGCATCCGCGCGGTGCTTGAAGGAAAATTCTATGCGAGCCCGTCGCTGACGGCGCAACTCGCCGGGCGGATGTTCGCTGCCGGCACGCGCAGCGGCGGCCGACCCGAGGAAGTGCTCAGCGACCGGGAGATGGAGGTTTTTCGTCTGCGCGGACAGGGTCGCGCCACGAAGGAAATCGCCGATCAACTTAGCGTGAGCGTGAAGACGGTCGGTTCCTACGAGGCGCGCATCAAAGAGAAGCTCGGGTTCAGCGACGCCGGCGAATTGATGCGCGAAGCCGTGCTGTGGCACGACCGGCAGCGTGGTCTGTAGCCCGGCGCGATGTAGGGCGACACCGCACACGCGTTTCGTCACGGGCTGGCAGACGGGGAGCAGGCGGGGATGCTGGGATGGGGCAGGATCCCCTCATGCACCCCGAATCCCCTTTTAAGCCCACGATTCTCGTCACCGGTGCCACCGGTTTTCTCGGAGGCGCGCTCGCCGCCGACCTTCTCGCCAAGCCGGAGTGGGAGAGCGTCCTGCTGCTGGTGCGCGCCGAAGATTTGTCGCACGCGTATCAACGCGTGCTGCGTTCGCTGGCGCGTTTCACGTCGGACATTGAACTGCTTGGCGGATTGAAGCCGGAAAAGGTGCTGGCCGGCGACTTCACGCAGCCGGGCGCGCTCTCGCCCCGCGGTCTTCAATCGTTCGGTGCGCGTAACCCGCTTCCTTGTTGCGGCTGATTGCCATGCCTTGATAATATAGCATTTTCAACCGATGCGTCCTTCAGCTTTTCAGCGGTCGATTACAGAACAAGGCAGGTGGCAATTTACACGGGCATTGCGGGCCACCTCGCTCTGGTTTGTGCTCGTGGGGTTGGCGGCGCATGCTTTGGGGCAAAATCCCGGAACCTTGCCGTCCCCTGGTGCGCTGAAAAACCTCACGATCGGTCAGCTCATGGACATCGACGTGACGTCGGTGTCCAAGCGCCCCGAAAAGCTTTTCGAAACCGCCTCCGCGATTCAGGTTGTCACGGCAGATGACATTCGTCGCTCCGGGGCCACGAGCATCCCTGAAGCGTTGCGCCTCGCTTCAAACCTAGAGGTTGCGCAGATCGACTCGCGGCAATGGGCGATCACGGCGCGCGGTTTCAACAATGTCTTTGCCGACAAGATGCTCGTGCTGATTGACGGTCGGTCGGTCTACACGCCGTTGTATGCCGGCGTTTATTGGGACGTGCAGGACACGCTGCTGGAAGACCTAGACCGCATCGAAGTCATCAGCGGCCCCGGTGCCACGCAATGGGGCGCAAACGCCGTCAACGGCGTGATTAATATCACGACGAAGAGTGCGAAAGATACGCAAGGCGGCCTGCTCCTCGGTGGAGTTGGGACGGATCTGCGCAATTCGGCCGGAGCGCGCTACGGCGGCCAACTCGCTCCCGGCGTCTACTATCGCGTCTATGGAAAGTATTTCGACCGAGGTGATTCTGTTAGGTCCGATGGGCGCAGGTCAAATGACGCATGGCGGACGATCCAAGGCGGCTTTCGTGTGGACTGGGATGCGGTCGCCAACAACTCGTTTACGCTCCAAGCTGACGCTTACAATGGATCAATCGGTCAGGTGGGGCCGGACAACATTCGGGTGAACGGCGTGAACATGCTCGGGCGCTGGACACGGACGCTGGCCGAGAACTCCGACCTGAAGCTCAAGGTTTATTTTGACCGCACTCACCGGCGCATTCCCGGCTCGTTTACGCAGGACCTCAATACGACCGACCTCGATTTCCAGCATCGCTTCCCGCTTGGCACTGCTCACGACCTCGTCTGGGGATTCGGCTACCGGGTCGTGGCCGACGACATCGTGAACACGCCCGCCAACGCATTCCTTCCTCCAAGGGTCTCGCGCGAGTTGTTTAATGCCTTCGCGCAGGATGAAATTATCCTGAGCAAGGACCGCTTGGTCCTTACGCTCGGCACTAAAATCGAGCACGACGGCTACACCGGTCTTGAGTTCGAGCCCAGCGCGCGAGCAGCGTGGACCCCGAACAAGCAGAATACGGTCTGGCTCGCAATCTCGCGCGCGGTGCGCACGCCTTCACGGGTTGACCGGGATTTGTTTTCGCCCGCAACGCCGCCCTATCGCGTTGCAGGAGGGAGCCACGTCGTCTCTGAAAAATTGATCGCCTCTGAATTGGGATACCGGGTGCAGCTTGATCCGCGCGTCCTCGTTTCCCTCGCGACTTTTTTTAACGACTACGACGATTTGCGGAGCCTCGAACCGCTACATCCTCCGCTCGCGTTTCCCGTGGAAACCAGCAGTGGTCTCCGCGGCCGATCGGCCGGCGCGGAGTTGACCGCAGAATGGCGCGCGACCCCGGCGTGGCGCTTGCGGGCAGGCTACACGGAGATGCGCGTGAGGAGCGAACCGCAGCCCGGTGCGATCGGTCGCGGCACGCGCAACAGTATTGTGCGCGATCCGAATCACCAATTTCACCTGCGCTCACTTTGGGATTTGTCCGCGAAATGGGAATGCGATGCCGAATTTCGCTACGTTTCGGCCATCACCAATCAAACCGTGCCCGGCTACAGCGAAGCAGACTTTCGCGTCGGCTGGAACCCATCGGCTACGTGGGAAATCTCGGTCATCGGAAAAAATCTCCTCCATAACCATCACCCGGAGTTCAACGCGCCCGGCAGCCGCCGTGAAATCGAGCGCAGCGTCTATACCAAAGCATCATGGCGTTTCTGACCGCGATCGCGTGTGGCGGGAAGTGGTGGGTAGTGGGACGATGGTGGACCGTCGGTCTCTTCGTGCTTTGTGCGCTACGGGCGACCGCGGCCGATTCGGCCGCAGTCGCGCCGCCGTCGGCTGAATATCAGGTCAAAGCCGTCTTTCTTTTCAATTTTGCCCAGTTCGCCGAGTGGCCGGCACGAGCGTTTGCCGATGCCCGGGTTCCGCTGGTCATCGGGATTTTGGGCGACGATCCTTTCGGTGCTTATTTGGACGAATTGGTGAAGAACGAAAAAATCGGGGAGCGACCGTTGGCCGTTCGACGCTACCGCGAGGTGAAAGATATTGTCGGATGCCATATCCTGTTCGTCAGCCGTTCCGAGGCCGCACGATTCGACCGCATCATTCCCGTTTTAAAGGGCCAAAGCATCCTAACGATCAGCGATGCGGATGCCTTCACTCGACACGGAGGAATGGTCCGATTCGTCACGGACAGCGGTAAAATCCGGCTGCGAATCAACGTCGAGGCCGCGAAAGCCTGCGGTCTCACGATCAGCTCAAAGATAATCAGACCGGCCACGATTGTTACCGCCGGCAAGGACTAAGGTCATGCGCTTTCAGAACACACCGATCCGGCGCAAGTTGATGACGATGATTCTGGGAACCAGCGGGGTCGTGCTGTTCCTGACCTGTGCGGCGTTCATCGGTTACGAATTCCTCACGTATCGGCGGACCGCGATCCGAGAGCTCTCCACTCTGGGTGAAATCATCGCAACCCAAAGCACGGGTGCGGTCGCGTTCGATAACCCGCACGACGCGACGGAGATTTTGTCAGCGCTCAAAGCCGAACGGCACATTGTGGCCGCCTGCCTCTACGATAAACAGGGCAGGCTGTTTTCGCGTTACCCGGCCGATTTGCCTGACGGCGATTTGCCGCTCGCGCCGATGCCGGACGGCTATCGTTTTATCGACGGACGATTGGTCGGTTGCACCCCGCTCGTGCAAGTGAAGGGCAGCGACCGCCTCGGCACGCTCTATCTCGGCTCCGACATGGAGGCCATGTATGATCGGCTGCGGCTTTATGGTGGCATCGCCGTGTTGGTGATCGCGCTTTCGTCGACTGTCGCTTACGCGCTTTCGCGATTTTTCCAGCGGCAAATCTCGCTGCCCATTCTGGCCTTGGCTGACACGGCGAAAGCCGTCTCCGACCGTCGCGATTATTCGGTGCGCGCCACGAAACACGGGACCGACGAGCTGGGGCTGCTCACGGAAGCGTTCAATCACATGCTCGCACAAATTCAGGAGCAAAACGCGGTCTTGGAAAAACGCGTTCGCGAGCGCACCGCCGAACTGGAAGCCGCCAACGATGAACTTGAAGCTTTTGGCTCTTCGGCGGCGCACGATCTGCGCACCCCGTTGCGCGCGATTAAGGGCTTCACCGACGTGTTGCTCGATCACCGGGTGGGCGATTTGCCGCCAGAAGCGAAGCGTTACGTCGCTCTGATCCGCGATGGCTCAGCCCAGATGAGCCAGTTGATCGAGGACCTTCTCTCGTTTTCTCGGCTGGGCCGTCGGGAACTGGCGCGCCAGACCTTGAACGTCGAACGCCTTGCGCGCGAGGTCTTGAAAGAACTTGAGGGCGAATATCGCGGTCATCGTGTCCAAACGCGTGTTGCGCAGCTACCCGACGTTGACGCCGATCCAGCGTTGGTGCGCGTCGTATTCGTCAATCTCCTCTCCAATGCCCTCAAATACTCACGGACGCGCGATCCCGCTGTGGTCGAAGTGGGGGTCGTGCAGAAAAGCGATGAGCCAAGTCCGGTCTTTTTCGTCCGTGATAACGGGGTCGGTTTCGACATGAGCAACGCGGACAAACTTTTCGGCGTGTTCCAACGACTGCATCTCGCGCATGAATTCGAGGGCACCGGCGTCGGCCTCGCAACCGTGAGACGCATCGTTGAACGCCACGGTGGGCGGATTTGGGCGGAGGCAGCTCAGGATGCAGGCGCGACGTTTTTCTTCACGCTGCCGAAAGATTAACCGGCATCCTCCGTGAAATCCGACCGGACGCGTGTATTTATTGTCGAGCCCGCGCGGGCACACGTCATCTTTAAAGGGGCACCTCGCTCTCCAAGGGGTGGAAGGTCATCCATCGTTTTTCCGAGGACATCGACATCTCCCTGAGCCGCGAGTGGCTGGGGTTTTCGGGAGCGCGTGACCCCGAAGCGGCCGTCAGTCGCAAGCAACGAACCAAGCTGCCGATGAACTCTCCGCCACCTGTGCGACCAAGCTGCCAGTCGAGGTTGCTCCTGCTCTTCACCAACGTATCGCGAGCGCGTTCGGCCCCAAAGGTTGGACTCTTGAAGTTTCCGACGGTGATCCGCAAAGCCTGTTGTTCCGCTACCCCAGCGTATTTGCGGAGAGCACCGGCGGGGGCTATGTTCGTCCCGTGGTGAAGATCGAGTGCGGGGCGCGCTCTGATCGCTGGCCCGTCGCCGAGCAAAGCGTGATTGCCTACGTCGCTGAGGCCTATCCGCAGGCATTTCCCGATGCGGTCTTCACTGTGCCGGTATTGGGCATCGAGCGCACATTCTGGGAAAATGCTACCATCCTGCACGCCGAAGTCCACCGCCCGGCGGATAAGGCCATCTCGGAACGCTTCTCCCGCCACTACGTCGATCTCGCCGCTCTGGCGCAGCACACCTCCGGTCCCGAGGCGCTCGCTCGCGACGATCTGCGCGCCCGTGTGGTGGCGCACAAGCAGGTGTTTTTCCCGGCGGCTTGGGCAAATTATGAAACGGCGGTGCCCGGCACACTTAAGCTCATTCCCTCGGCAGAACGATTGGCTGCCCTGGAGGACGACTACCGGGCGCTGCAGGAAATGTTTTGCCGATCACCACCGACTGGGTCGGAAATCGTGTCCGTTCTGAAAGCACTGAAAGCTCACATCAACGGCACTTCGGCGAAGAGCTGACTTCCTCGCGAGCGCCTGCCGCTGCTCGCAGAGCCGCGAGTGACCATGCCGCTTTCGAGGTCATTTGGGTGAGTAGAAATGGTGCCCGGAGTGGGACTCGAACCCACACTCCCTTTCGGAAATTCGATTTTAAGTCGAATGCGTATACCATTCCGCCATCCGGGCGATGTCACAGATTCAATAGCAGCGGGGGGCAAAAAAACGCCAGCCGGAATGTCCGCTTTTTCCGCTCTGTTTCGGAGCGCCCAAAAAATTGGGCAAGAAGTGGGCAAAAACGGCGGTTTTTTAATTTGTCCCATGTTGGCGAACATTGGCAACCCGCGTGTCCTGTATCCATTGATGTGGGATCTCTTTTCGAAATGAGACGGGGGTTGACGGATTTTAAGTCCCTAGTGTCTACCATTCCACCACCCGGGCGAAGGCTGCGGATCGGGAAAAGGCAGAGGCGCGATTGATTCCAGCCAAACCCTGCGCGATGCATGGCGTAGCACGGCCAGCCTGACCGCGTTTTCCAATCCGGCACGGTCAGGCTGACCGTGCTACGTCGCGCCGCGCCGGCTCCTCAAATCACCACCCCGCCGCCTGCCCATCCTTCCGGCTCTCGCTCGCGCCGAGGTAAACTTTGTTTTTCGCGTCCCAGCGGATCGCCTGGTAGCCGCCGTAGCCGCCGAGATCGATCCGCAGATCGTGGCCGCGGCGCTTGAGTTCGGCCTGCGTCGCCCACGGCACGCCGGATTCGAGGTTCACGAAACCTCCCGTGGCCATCTTCGGTGTGTCGTAGTCGGTCGAGCCCTCGTGCTGCCAGCGCGCGGCGTCGCCGGCCTCCTGCATGTTCATCCCAAAATCGATCAGGTTGACGACGATCTGCACGTGGCCTTGCGGCTGCATCGCGCCGCCCATCAGGCCGAAGCTCGCCCACGGCGCGCCGTCCTTCATGATGAAGGCCGGGATGATGGTGTGAAACGGCCGCTTGCCCGGCGCGTAGTTGTTGGCGTGGCCCTCCTGCAGCGTGAACATCTCGCCGCGATTCTGAAAACCGAAGCCAAGGCCCGGCACGACGACGCCGCTGCCCATGCCGCGATAGTTGCTCTGGATGAGCGAGACCATGTTACCGTCGGAGTCCGCGGTCGTGAGGTAGATGGTGTCGCCCTCCTGTAATGCGGGGTTGCCGGTGTCGTAGGATTTTCCGGCGCGATCGAGTTTGATGAGCGCGCGGCGCTGCGCGGCGTATTCTTTCGCGAGGAGGCCTTTGAGCGGAATCTTGGAAAACTCCGGGTCGGCGTAGAATTTCGCGCGATCCTCGAACGCGAGTTTCTTCGCCTCGATCATCACGTGCAGCGCGTCGGGCGAATTGAAACCCATCGCGCGCAGATCGAAACCCTCGAGGATGTTCAGCATTTGCAGCGCGGCGATGCCCTGACCGTTGGGCGGGAGTTCGTAGACGTCGTAGCCGCGGTAGTTGACCGAGACGGGCTCGACCCAGTTCGACGTGTGCTTTTCAAAATCAATTTTCCGCAGCCAACCGCCATTCGCGGCGAAGAACGCATCGATCTTCCCCGCGATTTCACCCCGGTAGAAACAGTCGCGCCCCTGATCCGCGAGGAGCGAGAGCGTGCGCGCGAGATCGGGGTTTTTGAAAATCTCGCCCTTGGCGGGCGCGCGGCCGCCGGGCGCGTAGGTCGCGAGAAACGCGCCGGACTCCTTGCCGAGCACGGGCACGCTGCGCGCCCAGTAGTGGGCGATGAGTTCGCTGACGGGAAAGCCCTCGCGCGCGTAGAGAATCGTGGGCGCGAGGAGGCGCTGCATCGGCAGGCGGCCAAATTTCCCGTGCAGCATAAACCAGCCGTCGACCGCGCCGGGAACGGAGATGGGAAGAAAGCCGCGCGAGGGAATCGTCGTGCGGCCGAGCTTCGCGAGTTCGGCCTTGAGCTGCGCCGCACTGAGCCCGAGTGCCGAGCGGCCGGAGGCGTTGAGCCCGTGGAGCTTTTTCGTCTTCGCCTCGTAGACGATCGCGAAGAGATCGCCGCCGATGCCGTTGCTCACGGGCTCCATCAGGCCGAGCGCGGCATTCGCCGCAATGGCCGCATCGATGGCGGAGCCGCCCTGCTTGAGCACGTCGAGGCCGACCTGTGTCGCGAGCGGCTGGCTGGTGCAAACCATGCCGTGCTGCGCGATCACCTCGGAGCGCGTGGCGAACGGCCGGCCGGTGACGCGATCGACTTGGGCGGAGAGTTGAGCGGTGCAGAGGCCGAGAATCGAAACGATGGCAGCCAGCGATGGGAGCACGCGGAACCGAGGGTGGCGCGACGAGGGAGAGTGCATTGGGCGACTGTGGGCGAGGTCGCGGTGCGGGTCAACGGGCGCGAGGAGTCCGGGCGGAAGGGGAAAATTAGCGGGGCGCTACTGCTTCGCCGCTTTCTTTGCCTTGCCCGGCAGCGGCGTGTATTCCGGCTTCGTCGGATCGTGCTTGGGATTGGGCGTGGGCATCTGTGCGCCGACTTCCGTGCGCCACGCGTGGATGCGGGCGCGGAGTTGCGCGAGGAGTTCGGGTCGCGAGGTAACGAGGTCGCGTGTTTCCCCGATGTCTTCGCGGATGTTGTAGAGCTCGACGTGCATGTCGTTGAAGAACTCGATGAGCTTGAAATCACCCGAGCGGATCGCGCCGTAGGGCATGGCACCGCCGAGTTGGTAGTGCTGGTGGTGCGGGTAGTGCCAAAACATCGTGTCGCGCGCGGGCTTCGCGCCGCCGCGCAGCACCGACGCAAAACTCACGCCGTCGATCGCGGTGCGTGCGGCGGACGCGGGCAGTCCGGCCATCTCCACGAGCGTCGGGAAAAGATCCATCGTGATCACGGGGGCGTCAGTGACGCTGCCGGCCTTTGTGACACCGGGCCACGAGACGATCAGTGGCACGCGCACGCCGCCCTCGTAGGCGGAGGCTTTGCCGACGCGCAGCGGGACGTTGGACGTAGTGGGCACGCGACCGCCGTTGTCGGAAGTGAAGATGACGATAGTGCGCTCGGTGAGGTTGAGTTCGGCAAGTTTCGCGCGCACGCGACCAACGGCGGTGTCGAGGCTCTCGGTCATCGCGGCATAGGCGGGGTTCTTGTGGTTGAGTTTGTCCGCACCCTTCGCCGCGATCTTCTTCTCATATTTCTCCACGAGATCGGCGCGGCCTTGCAGCGGGAGGTGCACCGCGAAATGCGGCAGGTAGAGGAAGAACGGCTTGTCCTTGGATCGTTCGATGAAGTTTACGGCCTCGTCGCCGAGTCGGTCGGTGAGGTATTCGCCGTCCTTGCCCTCGGGCGTGAGCGTGGGTATTTTCCACGGCGCGTAGTAGGTGGTTGGCTGCGGCTTGTCGGTGCCGGCAATGTTGAGGTCGAAGCCGTGTTTCTCGGGGTAGTAGGGCTCGGTGCCGAGGTGCCACTTGCCGATGCTGGCGGTCACGTAGCCCGCGGCTTTGAAAACATCCGCGATGGTTACTTCTTCAAGCGGCAGGTATTTCGTCCAGTCGGGCACGAGCAGTTTGGGATTGTCGGGCATCGAACCGGGAATCCAATCGGTGATGTGGAGTCGCGCGGGATATTTTCCGGTCATCAGCGCGGCGCGCGTGGGCGAGCAGACCGTGCAGGCGGAATAGTTTTGCGTGAACTTCATCCCATCGCGCGCGAGCCGGTCGAGCGCGGGCGTCTCGTGCAGATCGCTGCCGAAACACGCGAGGTCCGTCCACCCGAGATCATCGGCGAGGATGAGGACGACGTTGGGTTTTTGCGGCGGAGTGGCGGCGAAGTCGGACACAGCGAGCGCGAGGAGCGAGCAAACGAAGGCGAAGAGTTTCTTCATGAGTGGGGCGCGGGGATTGTCATTCTGAGCGTAGCGAAGAATCCAGCAGGAGCCTCGCAACCGAAAAGCGCAGTGAAGATCCAAATGGATTCTTCGCTGCCTTCAGAATGACAAGGGTTGGGTGGTCGGTCAAAAATCTTTTTTGAAGCGGAGAATGTAGTCGCGCAGGCGGACGTCGCCGTAGCGGCTGTAGAAAAACGGGACGTGTCCATTCACGGCGTCGAAGGGCGGCAGGGTGTCGAAGACATTGTTAACGGTAAGTTGGAGCGTGACGCCTTGCAGCAGACGGTGCGTGTCTTTCTGGCCGAACGCATAGGTGACGGACGCATTGTGATAGATCTGCGACGAGACGCGGTAGCCGCCCTGCGGCCCGGTGCTCGTCGTGATGAGCGTGGGATTGGCGGCCCCGAGATACACCGGATCGCCGGGGGCGCCGGATTGCTTGTAGCCGCTGTGGTAGGTTGCGGACCAGACGGCGCGCCAATGCCCGCCGCTCGCCCAACTCAGCGCCGTATTGTTTTTCAGTTTGTTCACGCCGCCGGAGTTGACGTAGCCGGCATACTCCATCGCGGGAAAACTGATCGAGGGCGGCAGTTTCAAATGCTCCGTGATTGTCGCGCGACTGCGGATCGCGAACGCCCCGATCGGCGTGCCGCGGCGGTAGTCCACCGAAACGTCCCAGCCGTTCGTGGTGCCGTTGCCGACGTTGTAATTCGCGTAGGTGAACAAATCGATCTTCTTGGTCGTGGGATCGCGGGTCACGCTGCCGGCGGGGGCTTGGTCACCGAGGTTGGCGAGTAACTGCGGCGTGTTCACGGCGCGGATCAAATTCAGTTTGTCGATCTTCCAGTATTCGAGGTTGAGCCGGAAATCCTTCAGCGCGCCCGACGGTTGCCAGATGACGCCGTAGCTCCAGTTTTTCGAGGTCTCCGGCCCTAGGTTGGGGTTGTTGCCCTGCACGCTGACGGACGCGTAGTTGGTGTTCGTCACGGGATCGAAAAATACCGCGGTCGGCGTGGGCGGCGCGACGCCGGTGGTGTTCACGCGCTGGGTAAGCTGCGCAAACGTGGGCGGCAGAAACGCCGTCGCATACGAGGCGCGAAACGTGAGGGCGTGCGTCGGCGAGTATTTTAGTCCGAAGGTCGGCTTCGTCGCGTGCAGCTTGGCGACATCGTTCCGGCTGATGACGGCGCTGTGCGTCTCGCGCGGTGGCACAGCATCGGGGAAGAGGTTCACGCGGGCGTCGGGGTTCGTGAACACCTTGAAATACTCGGTGCGCACGGCGACCTGGACTTCGAGGGCGCGCAGGAACGGGCGCCCGTTCTGCCCCGATACGATCGGCAGGCTTACCTCGGCATGACCGGCATAGGTCGAGATGCGCTGGCCGATGAAATAGGAATATTGGTTGGTCGGATTGGCCGTCGCGGGCGGCACCGGCGGAAACGCGCCGCCAACGAATGCCTGCGGCAACCGCTCGGTGTAAACTTCCGAGCCGACCGTCAGCACGGGCCGCCCGCCCGGCAGCGAGAACATCGGGCCCGATGCGCGCACGTTGTAGTCGAGCATCGTGTCCTTGTTGTAGCCCGTCCACTCGCCGAAATATTTCACGACATCGAGCGGATTGGCGATCGTGTCCACGAAGGGATTGACGGTGCCGTTGAAGAGCAGCCCCTGGTAGCCGCCAAAGGTGGTGGTGTTGGCGAAGTTTCCCAAGCCGTAGGAAACCTTCTGCGCGGTGACGGAATAGTTGAGATCGGCCGCGAGTCGCCATTCGCGCGGCAGCTTGACCACGCCGCCGACGACGCCGTTGGAGACTTGGTTGCCGACGTCGTTGTGCGGTGACTGGGCATAGGGCAGCGGGATGCTCACGAGCACGTTTTCCCGAAACGGATTGCCGGGCGCGTTGCCGGGGATGGCAAACTGATACACGCCGTTGCCGAGTGGATCCCAGCGCGACTCGAGGACGTTGTTCCGGTTGAACGAAAAATCGGCGAAGACACTGATGGCGGAATTAACCTGGTGGTCGATGCGGGCCATCACGGATTGCTTCCGCGTGACGTGTGCGAGCGTGCTCTCGTCGCCGCGAAATGCGGTGGACCCGAAATCGAGATTGTATTTGCCGGCGTTGGCGAGGAGGCCGGTCGCAAGCGTGGCGGCGGGCGTCGAGGCCGAGGTGCCGGAGGGAATGTAACTGAAACGCGCGCCAATGGCCTGGCCGGTTGACTTGAGCGTGAGGCTCGCGGTCTGCGCATTCGTGAAGCCGTTTACGGCGGCGGTGTTCAACGCGATGTTGGGCGTCGCGCCGCTGAGGAAAACCTGTGTCTGCGAGTAGAACGTCGCCGGGCTGTTGGCGACGGCGCGCCTAAAATAATCCTGGATGAAGGGGCGATCCTTCAGGCGGAGCGGCTTGCCGTCGCTGAAACTGGTGCTGAGCGTGACGTGCGTTTTACTCTTCACGGAAAAACCGAAAATGGCGCTCACCGTGCGAATCGGGGCGTCGGAATCGAATGTGTTCTGGTAGGTCGTGCTCAGCTGCCCACCGACGTAGTTGCGCTTGAGGATGACGTTCACCACGCCGCCGACGGCGGTGCCGCCGTAAATCGCGGAGGCGCTGCCCGGCAGCACTTCGACGCGCTCGATGGCCGCGAGCGGAATGCCGTTGGTCTCGGGCTGAAACGTCGCGCCGCGATTGGCGAAGTTGGACGTGCGCTGCCCGTTGATCAAAATCAGCGTCTGCGCCGAGCCGAGCCCGCGCAGGTTGATTGTGCTCGTGGCACCGAGCTGATTGGTAAGCGCGCTCGGATCGATCTGGGCGTTGGTTTCGGAGACGGTGTTTTGCGTGAGGACGTCCTTCAGGAGATCGTCGAGGTTGGCCTTGCCGGAATTTTCGATCTCGTCTGGGCCGATGATATAGTAGGGCTGGACGTCATTCACGCCGCGCGGGATGTCCATGTTCGCATCGGTGAACGGCACGGCCTTCTTGTCGTAGACCTTAAACTCCGACATGACGCTCACGTCGTCCTTCTTACTGCCCGCTTGGTTGGTTGGACTCGGCGCGGGTTGGGCGCGAGCGAGGGGTGCCGTCGAAACTGTGAAAAGAAACGCCGTGCTGGCGGTGAAGGGTGCGAGAACCCGCGTGCGACCAAACGATCGGGATGCTTTCATGGGGTGGGCGGTAGCGAACCTGACTCGTCGCGCCACCGAGGGGCCGGGGCTCGACGTCAAAGGACGACGCGAATCTTCACAAGTGATGCAGTCTCTTTGCGAGTCACAACTGCTCGCCCAACCCCTTGAAAAGCCCCGCGGGCCGCGCCTATTTCGCCGGACTTCGCAGAAACTCCAGTAGATCAAAAAATTCTTTTTCCGAGAGCGCGGTCTCGAAGGCGGCGGGCATGGGCGAGACGGACGAAATCGCGGTCGAAGCGATGTCGGCTTTCGCGACGACGATGTTTTGCCCCGTCGCAGGATCGGTGAGGAGAACACTGTCGCCTTTCTCGCGATGATTCATGCCGGATTTCGTTTCGCCGTTTTTTAGGGTGACGGTTGTGAGACGGAAGGTCGGATCGACGTTGCGGCTGGGGTCGAGGATGTCTTCGACGAGGCGCGGGAGCGGGCGGGAAGCGATGCCGTCGAGACTTGGACCGAGGTTGCCACCGGCGTCGCGGAAGCGGTGGCACGCGGCGCAGTGCAGGGCGAAAAGCGGCGCCCCGCGCGCGGCGTCGGGCTGGTGGTTGCCGGCGGCACCGAGGCGCGCTGCGATCACGGCGTCGAGGCGCGCGTCTTCGGGCGGGAGCGAGTTCGTGAGCGCGGTCGCGCGTTCGCGGAGAGCGGCGGAGCGTTTCTCGAAGGCGGTGGTGACATAGCGGTGCTTCAGCAACGCGGGGCGCACGCGGCCGGCGGCGGCGAGGTCGAGCAGGTCCGCGGCCCCGGCGTCGCTTTTCGCGAGGGCGACACAAAGCGTCAGCGCGAGGTCGGCGGGCGCGGTGGCGAAGGTGCCGGCGAGCGCGGCGCGGGCTTCGGCACTGGCGTCGGCCGTGCCGAGCAACTCCGCCGCAGCGCGGCGCACCGCGGGCAGCGTTGTGGATGTGAGCGCGGTGACGAGCGTGGTTTCGGTGTCGGGTGTGCCGGGCTTCAGTGCACGGAGCGCGGCGGCGCGGGCGCTTTCGGCGACGGAGGGGTTGAGCGCGCGGCGTCGGAGAGGCGCGGCTTTCTCCGGAAGATCGAGCGGCTTGAGGGCGTTGGCGGCGCGGACGGATTCGGCGGCCTTGCCTTCGAGCTGGGCGAAGAGTTCACGGTGCATCCACGCGGCGACATCGTGGGGTAGCGTGCGATCTTTTTTCGCCGCGATCATGGCGAGTCCCTCGGCGGCGATGAGCCGCTGCGCAGCGGGAGCAGCCGTGAGTGGTCGAAGGAGCGCGGAGAAATTATCGAACTCTTCGGTCGGAAGCTGGAGCGCCACATGGCGCGCGTAGTCGCCGAAGCGCGGGTCGTCGGCTTTGGCGGATTTCAAATGCACGAGAAGAAACCGGGACGCGGCCGACGTCGGCAACGCCAGTGCGAGATCGGCGACCTGCGTAGCGGTGGCGGCATTGACGGCCGCCCAGCGTTGGAGCGTCGCGAGATCGGCTTCGAGCGCGTGGGTCTTGAGTGCGAGCCGGAGCGCGTAGATGAGTTCGGGGTCGTTGGCGGGCGCCTTGCCGAGCGTCGCGAGGATGAGCGCCGGCTGCCACGGCTGCGGGTGACGGCGGAAAATATCGGCGGCGAGGCGTGCGGCCATGCCGGATGCGGGCGGAGCGAGGAGGTCAGTGAAGAGTTTCTCGGAGTCTGCGGGCAACGCCTCGCGCGCGGCGAGCACGCGGAGCGCGGCGAGGGCGACGCCACTCTCGCGACGCGTGAGTGCGCGGCGGAGCAATGCGTCGATCGCGTCGGCTTGCGGGCGCTCGTCGCTACGGCCGGACGCGAGGCGCTCGAGGGCGAAGAAGATCGGGAGCGCGGCGGTTTCGTCGGCGTTTTGATTGGTGCCGGCGACGAGGCGGGTGGCGGCGGCGCGGAGGGATGCGCCCGCGGTGGCGGTGGCGTTTGATGCGCGTGAGAGCAATTCGGCGAGCGCGAGCGAGCGGACGACGAGATTCGA
>JANXSC010000366.1 GCA_025352845.1 Opitutaceae bacterium | reverse complement strand
GCCGCCGCTCGTCGGTGCGCCGGCAAACATTGTAGGCCCACCCGGTGGACGGGTGCCCGGCCAGCGGCCGGGCCTACAAAAAATGAAAGGCTGAAACATGCGCTTGTTGTAGGGCGGGGTTGCCGCACCCCGCCGTCCCCGCCGTCAGGGCGAATGAGAAAACGTTTCCGAACCCGGCGGGGTCGGGAGACCCCGCCCGACATTCCGAACTGCGCTCGCGAGGGGCTGGGCTACAGGAGTGCCCGGTCGGCGCCCGGGCCTACAAAAACGAACGGACGCTGACAGCGTTACGCCGAACTGATGGCGGCTGGGAAACCGCCGCTCCGTTTTCAGAGGAACCCGAGGTTCGGCTTCTGGAAGCGGCCGATATTGGGGAAGGCGATGCTGAGGTTGCTGTCGCTCACGCCGAACCAGCGCGCAATTGTCGCGCCGTATTCGTCGACGCTCGTCGTGGGAATCCAGCGGCCGCGGCCGGTGTCGTCGGGGCCGTTGACCGTGAGGTTGGGCATCTGACCGTAGATATCGCCGCCCTTCACCGCGCCGCCGACGACGATCTGGTGGTTGCCCCAGCCGTGGTCGGAGCCGGCGCCGTTGGAACTGTAGGTGCGGCCGAAGTCGGAGGCGGTGAAGGCCGTCACCCGATCCGCGCAGCCAAGCTCGACGGTGGCGTTGTAGAAGGCGTTCATCGCGGAGCTGACCTGCGAGAGCAGCGACGCGTGGGCGCCCATCGCGTGGTCGATCTGGTCGACTTGATCCGCGTGCAAATCCCAGCCGCCGATGCGGGCGAAAAAGATCTGGCGCTTCACGCCGATGGTGCTCGCGACGGAGATCAGCTTCGCGATCATCTTGAGCTGGTCGGAGAGTTTGTTGGGGCTCGCGTTGGTGTTGGCGGGAAAAACCGTGCTGAGAACGGGAGCGGAGGCGAGCGTGGTGCTCAACACTTCGCTGCTGCCGATGGCATCGCCCGAGAGTCCACCAAAGGCCGTCGCAAACAGATTGGGGTTCGACGCCGCGTAGAGATCCTTCTGGGCGTTGTAGCGGGCGAGATCGCTGGAGCCGGCGCGACCGCCGCTGCCGTTGAAGGTGATGACGCCGGCGGGGCTGACGGAATATTGGACGACGTTTTTGCCGACCTCGAAGTTGTTGAAGCTGTCGAGCGAGATCGACATGGAGATCTGGCTGTTGCCGTTGAGCGCGTCGAGGAGGTCGGCGGTGCGGCCGCCCCAGCCGGTGCGGAACGGCTGGTCGGGCACGCTGCTCTGCCACTGCACCTGCTGGTCGTTGTGCGAGAAGAGCTGGGGCGGGAGCTTGACGGTGCCGGCGTTGTATTGCGTGAGGTTGGTGGGCTCGACGAGCGTGCCGGTGTTGGCCATGAGCGCGCATTTGCCGGAATTAAACAACGCGCGTAGTTCGGTTACGCTCGGATGGAGCGCCCACGAGCGACCGTCGCTGGTTTTGGGTGTGATCGAGAGCAGGCCGGAACTCGGCACCGCGATCACGCTGCGCTGGGTGGCGTAGTTGTTGTAGGCGGAGCCGGTGGGGATGATGAGGTTGTTGGCGTCGTTTCCGCCCGCGAGGAAGATGCAGACGATCGCCTTGTAATCGGAGGGCACGGCGCCAGCGACCGCGGGCATCGAGCCGGACGAGGTGCTGGTGACGGCGCCGATCGCGCGGAGTTGGGCGAGCTGGGAAAGGAGGCCGGTGGTGCCGACGGCGGCGCAGCATTGACCGAGGAACTGGCGGCGAGATGGGTTCATGGGAGGGGAAGTTATTTTTGAGTTGAACCGTCGAGTGAGGTGGCGACGAGGAGTGCCGCGGTCTGCGCGCGCTCGAGCGTCGAGGTGGTGATGGGCACGGCGGCGAGTGCGGCCGTGATGCGCGTGCGCGCGGCGGGGCTCAACTGGCCGCCGGCGAGGATGAGGCTCAACCGGTCGAGGAGGGCGGGGATGTTTGAGACGAGCGCCTGCTCCGCCGAGAAATCGAGCACGTAGTTGGTGCCGGCGATGTTGTTGGTCCGGAAAATCGAGTCGCGCAGAAAATTCGGCACGGTGATCGCGGTGGTGTCGTTGGTGATTTGGAATTCCGGCGCGGTCAGGCCGGCGGCGGCGAGCGGCCCGGGATAAACGTAGCCGGGCTCGAAGAAGTTGAAAACCGTGGGCGACTCAAGTGGGCCTTGGTTGAGCGCACCATAGACCTCAAGCTGGTTGCGACCGGAGGTGGAGGTGGCGTTGAAGCCGCGGGTCAGCGCGGTGAAGCGGAGCAGTGGCTCGCGCAGCTTGCCGTAGCCGGGATCGTCGTGAACCGCAGGCGAGCGCGCCTCGTAGTCGGTGAGAATCGCGCGCACGACGGCGGCGAGATCGCCGCGGACGCCGGCGCCGTTGTTCTCGAATTTCTGCGCGACGCGGTAGACGTAGCCGGGACTTGGGTTGTCGGTGACGAGGCGCTGGATGAGTTGCCGGCAGATGAACGGCGGGCAGTTCGGGTGATTGAAGAGCGCGTCGAGCATGCGCTTCAGATCCTCGGTGCCGCCGAGGTTCGCAGGAATCACGACGCCGTTGACGATGGCCTTCTGCGCCGGCTCGTGGTTGGCGGGATAGAGCATCATCGGGTTGATGTAGTCGGCGCGTTCGATGCGGAAGCCCGGATTGACGCGCGTCGAGAAGTAGGCCCAGCCGGTGAACACCTTCGCGACCTCGGTGATCGTGGTGTTGGTGTAGGTGGGAATCGGGAGACCCTGGGCGTCGAGCTTGAGCGTGCCGTCGGGCTGGAGCAGCACGAGACCGATGCTGAAGAGCTGCATGACTTCGCGCGCGTAGTTTTCGTCGGGGTAGGTGCCCGCGACGGGGTCGGCCTTCGAGTTGCGCAGCGAGCTGAGATACGTGCCCATGACGGGGTTGAGCGTGACGTTTTCGAGGAGCGTGCGGAAGTTGCCGAACGCGCCCGTGAGGAGGGTGTCGTAGTAGTTGGTGATGCCTTCGGTGTAGCCGTTGCCGAACGGATCGTCGCCCACCACGAGGGTCTGCGATAGCGCAAAGGCCATGCGCTGGCGCAACTGGTCGGGGGCGGAAAGAATCACTTGGTGCCAGGCGCGGCGCCGGAAGGCCAGGGAGTTTTGCACGTCGGCCGGATTGAGGCCGCGGGCGGCGGCATCGGCTTTGACGGCGGCCCACTCGTCGAGCTCGACCGGACGGTGCAGCGACGGCGTGAGCGCGAGCTGCGCATCGATCCACGCGGTGATCGAAGCGCCGGTGAGCGAGTCGACTTCGGGTTTCTTCGGGCCAAATGTCGCCTGCGTTAGCAGGCGCGAGGCGTCGGTGGCGGTGGCGTTGGTGAGCGTGACGGCGGGTGGTGCAGCGGGTGCGACGAACGTTTGCGAGCCGGCTGCGGTGATGAAGGCGCCGCGCAGTTCGCCCGCGGGGAAATTGCCGGTGTCGAGTCCGACGTAAATCAGGCCGTTGCGCAGCGCATCGAGGATTTGCGTGCTGGTGTAGGTGCCCGTCGGCCCGATGTTCCAAGGCGTGCCGTTCACCTGGCCGAGCGGGAGGTTCAGCACGTAGTCGCCGGTCGAGGTGCTGTTGCCGATGAACAGATGCGCGCCGACCTCGGTCGAGCTGAGGTTGGAGAACGTCACGTTTACGGTGGCGAGCTGGCCGTTGGCGCTGAGGACGATGGTGGCGAGCCCGCTCGCGGCCGAAGCGCCGGCACCGCTGCCGGGCCGCAGCGTCGCGACATAGAGCGTGCCGGGATTGTCGGCGATCGTGACCGTGCCGCTGGCGCTCGCCCCGATCGTGTAGTCGCCGGGCGTGAGCGTCAGTGTGACGGTTTCGCTGGGCTCGACGACGGTGTCTGCGAGCGGCTGCAGCGGGATCGTGACGGTGGAGACGCCGGCGGGAATCGTGACGTTGCCGACGAGCGCCGGGTAGTCGATGCCATTGGTCGCGGTGCCGCTCACACCGTAGTTGACGAGCAGCGGCGCAAACGTGTCGCCGCTGCGCGTGATGGTGAATTCGCCCGCGAGCGTGCCCGTCTCGTTGGCCGTGGTCTTGGTCGCGGTGAGCGTGACGACATTGGCCGCGACCGGCGTGAGGTCGTAAACCTCCACGAGGGCGACGCCACTCGTGCCGCCCACGCCGCTCACCTGAATCGTGTAGTTGCCGGGCGTGAAATCGGCGATCAGCGCGGCATCGTTGCTGTTCGCGGGAAAATTAAACGCCCCCGCCTGTGTGAACGCGGCGCTGAGTGTGGTCGCGTTCGAGGCGTTGGCTCCGACCGGTGTGCTCCAGTTGTCGTTGCTCGCGACGGTCGCACCGGCGGCGTTCGTTACAACCATCGTGGGATTGGCCAGCACGCCGGTGGTGCCGAAGGCCGCGAGCGCGGGACCGGCCGTGCGCACGAGCAGCCGGCGCGGGCCGGAGCCGGGCGAGACGACAAGGCCGGGGATGAGGATGTTCGCTCCGGTGCCGACGAGGGCGCGCGTGGAAATATTCGTCAGCCGCGCACCCACCGCGCCGACTTCATACACTTCGACCAGCGCGACGCCCGTGCCACCGCCGACGCCGGAGACCTGCGCCGTGTAGGCGCCGGGTGCGAGCGTGGCGAGGAGCGCCGAGTCGCGCGATCCGGCGGTCAGTTGAAACGCGCCGACCGAGGTAAACGTCGCCGCCGTGATGGGCGCGGCACTGCCGACCGGCGTGCCCCAGTTGTCGTTCTCCGCGATCTTCGTCGCGCCGGAAAAAAGTTCGAGCTTCGGGTCGGCGAGCGTGCCGGTCACGTTGAACGCACTGAGCGCGGGGCCGGTGGCGCGGATGAGCACCGTCTTGTTGGTGCCGGCGCCGACATTGAAGCCGGTGATGATGATGTCGCCGCCCGTGCCGACCTGGGCGCGCGTCGAGAGATTGGAAATGCTGGGCGTCTGCGCGCACAGGGCGCTGACCGAGGCGAGGGCGAGACACGAGAGGCGCAGGTTGATATTCATACGGCGCGGGGAAGTGGTTGGGGGAAACATCGCGGGGTGCGAGCGTCTGCACCCAAGACGCCGGAGCAAGCGCCCGGTAACTGCCGGGCGCCATTCGCTGCGCAAAAGACGCAGTCTCGCGTAAATTTTACGGGAACCGCCCTGCATGCGTGCCGTTGTAATCACGCGGGCCGTGAAAGGCCCAGGCTCGGCTTCTGATCGCCGGCGCCCACCTGTCTGGAAG
>JANXSC010000314.1 GCA_025352845.1 Opitutaceae bacterium | reverse complement strand
CGAGCCAGTCGAGGGCGTTCATGCGTAAAAGCGCGTGAAAACGGTGAGCGCGATCACAATCACAACGAAGGCGGCCAGCACGAAGAGATACACGCCGCGCCAGGTGCGGAAGAGCGGCACGCCGGGGGAATCGTCCGGCAGTAGGGCGGGCTTCAGTCCGCCTTCGGCATCAGGCAGGCGGGCTGAAGTCCGCCCTACTGGCTTGCGTGCTTCGTCGGGTGTCATTTCCCGAGCGAAACGAGATTCGCAAACAACCGATACGCTCCCGGCACGCCGGCGGGGAGTTGCCGGAAAAACGCGAGGCCGGTGTAAACGTAATAGCCCTTGCCGTGCTGCGCGATGAGCAGGCTGCTGTCGGGCTGCTGCTCGCCGGGGTCGCTCATCGCGAGAATCGGCGTGTAGTGTTTGTCCCACGTGGCGGGAAAATACGCGCCGCGCTCCTGCACCCAGCCGTCGAAATCGGCGTTGGAAATTTTGTTCGGCGTGTTGAGCGCGGGATGATTCGGCGCGACAAACGTCACCGGCGCGGTCTCGTCGGTCACGCGCAGCGCCGGCGCGCTGCCGTTGATGGAAAGTTCGTAGGGTCCGAGCGGGCCGCGCAGGTTGTTCGCGGGCCGGTTGTATTGCGCGATGACAGTCCCGCCCGTCTCGACCCACGCGAAGAGCCCCGGCAAATTCGCCGCGAGATCTTTGCGCTCGTTGAACCCGCGCACGCCGATCACAACGGCATCGAGGCCGCGCAATTTTTCCGGCGTGAGATCATCGCCGGTGAGCTGGCGGACGGTGTAGCCGAGCTGCGCGAGGTTTTCCGCAACGCTGTCGCCGGCCCCGGCGAGGTAGCCGACGGTCTTGCCGCGAATCGCGAAATCAAAGGCCGCGACCTTGAGCCGCGCCGGCGGTTGCAGGAGCTGCTTCGGCAGATGCGCGTAACTGAACTCGACGCGCCCCGTGCCGTAGCGCACGCCACCGATTTCGGCGCTCGCACTCAACGCGCCGGACGACGGCTGCGCGGGCGGCGTAACAGTGAAGGTGAACGACGCCTTGTCGCCCACCTGCGCGAGTTTGAAGGGATGCGAGGCCGGAGAGATTTTCCAACCCGCGGGCCCACTCAACGTGAGCGCGCCGTTCGCACCCGCGCGCGCGGCTGTCACTTCGACGATCGTGAATTTCGCCGCGCCGGGCGCGAAGAGTTCGACCTCGTAGGGAAACCCGAGCGACACGGGCGGAATCACCGCGAGCGCGCGGCGCTGCTGCGCCTCGGGCGCACCGGCGATGATCTGCACGGGCTCGTCGACGATCACAACGGTCTGACCGCCGATCTCGAAGACGAACTCCACGGGAAACGCCGGCGGATTCACGGGCTGACCGATGAGTTTCCCCTCATCGACGCGAAACAAACCGGGCGAACCCTCTTCACGCAGCCAGTAGGGTTGCGAGACGGGCGTGCGTGCGGGGAGTGCGACCGACTCAGTTTTGTTCATCGTCTGCCCGGCGACGAGCGTCGCCGCCACATATTGTCCCGACTTCGCCGAGGGATAGCGCACATTAATCCAGCGCACGGGCACGCTCGCGCGCACCATGGCGGAGTGGCTGAGCGCGAGCGTCTCGCCGGGCACGGACTCGGCGCGAGGCAACGTCGTCTGGACTGTGAGACCGAGACACGCCTGCAAAATCCGATCGAGCTGCGCGCGTTTATCTGCGACGACCGGATCGGTTGGGAGCGCGGCGAGCTTTGCGCGAATCGCGAGCAGGGCAGGCACGCTCGCGGCGGGATCGTCGGTCTTGAATTGGGCGACGGCGGCATCGGCGAGTTTTGCGATCTCCGCGCCGCCGGGGAAACGACCGAAAGTAAGATCGAGGCCGTCGGTGATGTCGTCCTTCGCCGGATCACCGGCGATGACGGAGAACGACGAGGTGGGCGGGCCGCCGAATCCGCCGCCGCTAAAATTCAAACCGAATTGCGTCTTGTGCATCGCGCGGCTGCGTCCCGCGATCACGCTGAGGTCTTCACCGGTCGCGGGATCGATGCCACCGGATTCGAAGCGCACGGTGCCGGCCGCGGGCGCAGCATCGGCGCCGCCGCCACGTCCGCCCCGCCCGCCGCCGCTGCGGCCGACGATGCGCTTCGGCTGCCACGGCGCAAGGCCGTCGGCAAAATGCTCGGGGTATTTCGTCGGATCGCCGGAAATCTTGAACGCCTCGATCGCGAGCACGGCGGAGGCGACATGCTGGCCGTGTTGTCCCGGGGTCTGCACCGGACTCATGCCGGCAATGACGACGTCAGGGCGAAACAGCCGGTAAACGCGCACGACATCGCCGAGGATTTTCTCGTGCTCCCAGATGCGCAGCGCCTCGTTCACGTCCTTCGAGAAACCGTAGTCGATCGCGCGCGTGAAATACTGCCGGCCGCCGTCGATGCGGCGCGCGGCGAGCAGCTCGTGCGTGCGGGCGAGGCCGAGTTTTTCCCCGAACTCGGGGCCGATTTCATTTTGGCCGCCGTCGCCGCACGTGTCGGAGAGATACGCCGTGCGGTAGCCGCGACCGCGCGCGAGATAGGTGAGGAGCGCGTTGCTCTCATCATCCGGGTGCGCGGCGACGTAGAGCACGCTGCCGAGCGTCGCGAAACTCTTCAGCTCCTGCTGAATGCCGGCGGGTGTCGTCGGCACATAGTCCGTCGCGCGAACAGCCACGACGGCAGCGAGGAACGCGGAGCAAACAATCAGGCACGCCGGCACGCCGCAACGCGGGCGCCGGGCGGCTTCGGGGTGACGGGCGTGCATCGGTTCGTCCGGTGATTACTGGTTCTTAAACGCGATGGAATACTGCGTGTCCTCCCACGCCATCTTGATCACGCCGGCACCGGCGCCGGTCTTTTCCACGGCCATGGTGAAGGGATCAACGTTAGCGTCAGTCTTGCCTTTCTTGAGATCGAGGCGAGCGAGCTCGTTGGCCTTCTCGGAGTCCTCGTTGTAAGGAATGCCCCACTGGCCGGTCTTTTTGTTGATGACGAGCTTCGCGGAACCGTCGGCCTGCGGCACGGTGAAGAGCGAGTAGGTGCCGGCCGCGAGCGCGAAGCCGCCGATCGTGATCGGCTTGGCGATGGTGAGGAGCGTCGCCTCGTTGGCTCCGGTGCGCCAGACTTTGCCGTAGGGCACGAGGCCGCCCCAGATTTTGCGGACCTCGCCGCCCTTGGGATCCTTCGCGCCGGGGCGGCTGTAGGCGATCTTGACTTCGTTGCCGTCGATGTCGGCGCTGACGGTGGCGGGCGGACTCGGACGGGCCTTCCTGGCTTTCTTTTCCTGGGCAGGCAAGGCAGCGGCGCCGAGGAGCGCGGCCACGACGAGGGCGATGAATTTGAAGCGGGTGAGTTTCATGGTATTTCGGGGAAGAAATTTTTCCGGGGGAGAAGCAGGCGCACGCAACGGCCCGCGTCAGGCCAGACGAGCGCGGGACGACGCGGTTGCGCCCAACCGAGAGCGAACCCGCTCCGGCCGCCGCGGCCAAATCACTTCAGGCTCGCGATGAGCTCGTTGTTGAGGCGCACGTATTCGTCGCGCAGCAGCGGGCTCGGGGCCTTCGCCGCCCCGGCAATCGAGGCCTTGGCCGTGGCGGTCGCGCCGGCCTTGTCGCCCAGGGCGGCCTGCACCTTGGCCTTGCGGTAAACGAAATAAAACGCGTCCGGCTGCTCGGCGATCGCGGCGTCCATCCACGCGAGGGCTTTTTTGAGGTCGAGGCCGTTGTCGAGGTAGAACATCGCGGCGTTCACGTAGGGTTTCTTCTCCGCCGGTCCCGCCATAAAGGCCTCGATCTGCGGGATGAGCGAGCTCAGGTCCACCTCGAGCTTCAGCGAGACGAGCGTCCGCTCCCACAGGAGATTCATCGTGGCGGAGCTGTCGCGGAGGCTGTTAAAATCGATCGTGAAGGTTTCCACCGATGCGCCGAAATCGATCACGCGGGCGGTGACACGGAGGGTGTCGTTCTTCTGGTCGTAGGCGTATGAGCCCCATTGTTTGCCGGCCTTCTGAAAGATCACCGTCCACTCCTCGCGGCCGGGGATAGTGAAGAGCTCGTAGGTGCCGGCGGCGAGGGCGGAGCCCTGCACCTTCACGTCGGTGCTGAAGGTGATGCGCGTGGCGTTGTTCGCGCCGGTGCGCCATACCGCGCCATAGGGCTCGAGCTTTCCGAAAATCTCGCGGCCCTTCATGCTCGGGCGCGAGTAAATGACTTCGATGTCGGTGACGCCGACGCGCTGCTTCAGCGTGGCGGTGGGACTCGGCGCGGGAAGATCGAGCTTCGGCGCGGGCGCTTGGCCGAAAAGGCCGGCGCTGAAAGTCAGGGCGCCGGCGAATACGAGGCAGGAACGGGTAAGGGAGGGTTTCATGAGGGGAAGGGCGAAACCGTGAACACATT
The DNA here is from genome assembly GCA_025352845.1 of Opitutaceae bacterium. Lineage (GTDB taxonomy): Bacteria > Verrucomicrobiota > Verrucomicrobiia > Opitutales > Opitutaceae > ER46. The sequence goes on along the minus strand of JANXSC010000314.1, from coordinate 6,736 downwards.
CGCCGTGAAAATCCAACCCAGAACGGAGATTCGAGATCCGCACTGGGCGCAGGCGAGCGAAGACGAGTTGTAAGGCGGGGTCTCCGGACCACGCCTTCCGGCAGAATGCGCACGAACTCATAACTCGGCGGGGTCCGGAGACCGCGCCCTACAGCTTCAGAACCGCGTCCCCGCTATGGGCCCGCCTCACGGCACCTCGTAAATCTCAACCAGCGCCTCGCCGGTGCCGTTGGCCACGCCGCTGACCTGCACGGTGTAACTGCCGGGTGCAAGCGTGGCGATCAGCGCAGCATCGCGACTGCCAACGTCGAGCTGGAATGCACCCACGGCGTCGAAGATTGGCGCGAGCGTGGCGACCCAGTTGTCGTTTTCCGTGAGTTTCACGCCGGCCCCGCTGTAGAGTTCGAGTTTGGGATCGACGAGGGTGCCGGGCACGCCAAACGCCGCAAGCTTCGGGCCGACGGCGCGGATGAGCAGCTGCTTGGTGCCCGTGCCCGCGACGTTGAAGCCGGCAATCAAGATATCGTCGCCCGTGCCGACGCGGTTGCGCGCCGAGACGTTGATCATGCGCGGCGAGTTGCTCGTGCCGAGATCGTAGGCCTCGACGAGCACGACGCCCGCCGCCGTGCCGCGGGCCTGCATCGAGCGCGGGCCGTCGAAGCCCTGCACGAACGCGGCGTCCTTGCTTCCGGGGGGAAACACAAACGCGCCGACGCTCGCAAAAGTGGGCGCGAGGTTCGCCGGCCAGTCGTCGTTGCTAAACACCACGGTCGTCCCGTTGTAGAGATCAAGCCGCGGATCGGCCATCGCGCCGGCGAGGCCGAAGGCCGCGAGCGAGGGGCCGGCGGCGCGGACGAGGATGTCGCGCGATCCGCCACTGACCACGACACCGACAATGAGCGTCTGACCCGCAGCGAGCGTCGAGCGCACGGAAAGATTGGAAAGCCGCGCGGTCGGGCCGGAAGGCGGGGGCGCGTTGACGACGAGGACGGCGGTGGCGCTGACGATATTCTGCGTGCCGTTGCTCACGCGCACGGTGTAGTTGCCCGCGCTGGCCGTCTGCACCGAGGCAATCATGTAGCTGGTGGCGGTGGCACCGCTGATCGTGTTGTCATCCTTCAGCCATTGATAGGTGAGCGTGCCGGTGCCGGAGGCCGAGACCGAAAACGTCGCACTCTGGGCGACGTTGACCGTCTGACTCGCCGGCTGCGTCGTGATCGAGAGACCCGAACCCGCCGAGCCGCCGACGGTGAGCTTGGCCGAAGGCGTCTCCACCGTGGAACCGGAGGTGAGCCGCACCAGATAAGTCGCCGCATCGCCGGCTTGCGCCGAAGGGATGGTGTAGGAAACGGCCGTCGCGCCCGCGATGACACCGCCATTCTTGAACCATTGGTAGGTGAGACCGCTGCCGGCTGCGGTGACGCTGAAGGTCGCCACCTGGCCGGGATTCACGTTTATGCTGATGGGCCGCGCCGTGATAGTTATCGGGCCGCTGCCGACGGGCGTGACCGAAAGCGTGGCTTGGTTGCTGTCCACCGAGCCCCCGCTGCTCGAAACTCGGACCGAATAGGCCGCGACATCCGCAGCTTGCGACGAGGGCACCGTGTAACTGGCATTCGTCGCACCGGCAATCGCGACGGTGTTGCGCAGCCACTGGTAAGTCAGGTTCGTGCCCGACGCGGCGACGCTGAAACTTACCGCCTGCCCCACACTCACCTCCTGATCGAGAGGATACAGTGAGATCACCGGGATGGGCGCAGTGCTGGCCGGTTGCCCGCGGCGGATGAGATTATTGGAAGAATCCGCCACATAGATCGTCGTGCCGTCGGCGACGATGCCGATGGGCTCGTAGAGCCGTGCGGCGGCACCGACGCTGTTGACCTCCCCAAAAATTCCCGGGTTGCCCGCGATCGTGGAGACGACGCCGCCCGCCGTGATGTGGCGGAGCGTGCTGTTGGCGTAATCGGTCACGAAGAGGTTGCCACTCGCATCGACCGCGACGCCGCGTGGATTATTGAAACGCGCGCCCGACGCCGGTCCGTCAGTCGCGCCGGCCGAACCGCCGAAGCCCGCGACCGTGGTCACAACGCCCGCCGCGGTGATCTTGCGGATGGCGTGGTTGCCGCTGTCGGCCACGTAAACATTGCCGCCGCCATCGACCGCCACGCCAAACGGCGAGGCGAACCGCGCCGCCGCACCCGTGCCGTTGGTAAAGTTGGACTGGCCCGCGGTGCCGGCGAGGGTGCTCACGACGCCGGCGGGCGTGATCTTGCGAATCGTGTGGTTACCGGAGTCGGCCACGTAGAGATTGTCCGCGGAATCGATCGCGAGGCCGAAGGGCAGGAAGAAGCGCGCGGCGGCACCGGTCGCATCCGTCAATCCCAATTGAAAAGGGGCCCCGGCAAATGTGGTGACGACACCCGCGGGCGTGATCTTGCGAATCGTGAAGCTCTTCGAGTCGGCGACGAAGACGTTGCCAGAGCTGTCGACCGCGATGCCCACGGGGAAATTAAAACGCGCGGCACTGCCGGTGGCGTCGATCGTCCCGAATTGACCTGCCGTGCCCGCGAGCGTGGACACCACTCGCCCCGGGGTGATCTTGCGGACGGTGTTGTTGACCGTGTCGGTGACATAGATGTTCTTCGCCGCATCGATCGCGACGCCGTAGGGGTTGTTGAAGGAACCCGGCGTGCCGTCGGCTCCGGTGATGACGTTCGCCGCACCGGCAAACGTGGTGATCGAGTAATCCTCGGCGCGCAGCGAGCTGAGGGCGAGGACGGCGAAACTCAGGAGAAGGCGAAATCGAGTGAGCATCATGAGAAAAGAAAAAGAGAGTTCGGGACCGCTGAACCGAATTGGGCGGTTTTGTTCCGAAACATAGTTTGATTCAGAAAACCGGCAGCAAGCTCCATAGGTGACTCGGTTGAAAAACCCGAGTCAAAATTTCGCGCGCTCATTTTTTCGCCCCGCGACGCTTCGCCTGCGCCCGCAGCCAGTCACGCACCTGGGCGAGCGGCCACGTCGTGAGAATCTGCTCGCGGCGGAGCCCGCCCTTGCGCGCGGCGTTCACGCCCGCGCGCATGTGGCGGAGCCCGTCCGTGTCGTGCGCATCGGGGTTGATCGCGCAGAGGAGGCCGCGGTCGGCGGCCTTGCGCCACAGCCGCCAGTCGAGGTCGAGCCGCCACGGGCTCGCGTTGAGCTCGATAATCACGCCGTGCGCGATCGCCGCATCGATCACCTGCGCGAGATCGACGCGGTAACCTTCGCGGCGGAGTAGCAGGCGCCCGGTCGCGTGGCCGAGCATCGTCGTGCAAGGGTGTTCGATCGCGCGGATGATGCGGGCGGTCATCGTCGCCTCGTCCTGCGCGAAGGCGTTATGCACGGAGACTACCGTGTAATCCAACTGCGAGAGCAGCGCACCGTCGAAATCGAGCCGGCCGTCGGCGAGGATGTCGCATTCGGTGCCGGTGAAAACGTGGGTCTTGAAACGCTTCGAGTCGTTGAGCGCGTGAATCTCTTCAATCTGTTTCAGCAAGCGCTCCTCGCTCAGGCCGTTCGCCTGGTAACTCGCCTTCGAATGATCCGCGATGCCGAGATATTCCCAGCCGAGCGCGTCGGCCGCAGCCGTCATTTCGACGAGCGTGTTACGACCGTCGGATGCCGTCGTGTGGTTGTGAAACGCCCCGCGCAGATCGCCGACTTCGACGAGCCGCGGCAGCTCGCCGCGCTCCGCCGCCTCGATTTCGCCGAGGCCCTCGCGCAATTCCGGCGGAATGAAGTGCAGCCCGAGCGCCTTAAACAGATCCTTTTCCGATCTGACATCCGTCGTCTGACCCCTGGCCTCCGCCTTTTCCTTCGCCGTTCCCTCACCTTCCGCCGGCACGAGCCCCCACTCGCTCAGGCTGAGCCCGCGCGCGAGCGCCCGCTGCCGCATCTGCACATTGTGATCCTTTGACCCGGTGAAGTGATGCAGCGCAAAAACGAATTGCTCGTCCGGCACGATCCGCAGATCCGCCTGCAAACCGCTCTCGAACCGCACGCTCGCCTTGGTCTCGCCCTGCGCCGTTACCTCCTTCACTCCGGGCATCGCGACGAACCACTCCACCACCGGTGCGACCTCCGACGCCGACACGAGAAAATCCAAGTCGCCCACCGTCTCCATCCCGCGGCGCAGGCTTCCGGCCGACTCGGCGCGCCGCACCTGCTTCAACGCCCGCAAACCCGTCACGATCGGCTCGGCGATTTCCGCGGCGTCCCACCAGAGGTGGCGGCGGCCGTAGGCTTCGCGATTCTTGATGCCCGCGAGGAGTTTCTCCTGTGTCTTCTCGCCAAATCCATCCAGCGCCGCGACGCGCCCGTCATTGCACGCCGCCGTCAACGCCGCGATGTCCGCGACGCCGAGCTTGTCGTGCAGCGCGCGGATTTTTTTCGGGCCGAGCCCGGGAATCTGCAACAACTCGACCAGCCCCGGCTCGACCGTCGCCTTCAGCTTCTCGAAAAACTCCAGCCGGCCTGTCGTGTGCAGCTCTGTGATCTTCTGCACCAGCGCCTCGCCAAATCCCTTGATCGTCCCGAGTTTTTCCTCCGCGATCAACCGCCCCAGCTCCACCTCCTCGATCGCCTCCAGCGCCCGCGCGCCGGTTTGATAGGCGCGCACCTTGAACGGATTCTCGCCCTTCAACTCAAGCAGCGTCCCGATCTCGGTGAGCACGTCGGCGATTTCGTTTTTGGTCACGCCGAAGAATTGCCCGCGGAACGCACGGAATACACGGAAATTTTTCGGGCCGCCGCCGGATGGGCGCTTTCCTAAGCGCCCGTTTCGGCGCTTGGAAAGCGCCGCTCCACGGTCGCCCGCAGCGCCGCCCGGTTCACCTTCCCCTGCGCGTTCCGCGGCCAGTCCGCGAGCGCGACAAAACGTTTCGGCCGCTCGTGCGCGGCGAGCGCCGCCACTGCACGCTCGAAATTCGGCGCGCGTGTCTCGCCCGGATAACATGCCACCACGACCTCGCCCCATTCCGCATCCGGCACTCCGACTACCGCGACGTCGCCGAACTCCCCACTCGCGCGCAACGCCGCCTCGACCACCGCCGGCTGCACCTTTTCCCCCCCGGTGATGATCACCGCGTCGCGCCGTCCGAGCAAATGCAAGTGTCCGCGCTCGTCGAAGCGCCCGAGGTCTTCGGTGGTAAATTCGCGCGTCGTGCTCATCTCCGGAAAGTAGCCGCGGAAAACCGCTTCCCCGCACACGCGCACGACTCCATCGGAACCGATGCTCAGGTCCGCGTGCGGCAACTGCGTCCCGCTGCCGCGCGCGCCCGCGAGAAATTCTTCCGGCCGCAGCGCCGCGACCATCGCCGCCGTCTCCGTCATGCCATAGCTCGGCGCGAGACGCAGTCCCGTCCGCGCCGCCGCGTCGGCCAGCTCCGGCCAAAGCGGACCGCCGCCCACGAAAATGATCTCAAATCGCCGCAGCCACACCACACTCGCCGGCCGCGCGAGCAGCCGGTGCAGTTGCGTCGGCACCAGAGAAATTACCCACGGCTCGCCCGCGCGCGGTGTGGCCGGGAGCTCACCGGCCTCAAGGCGTTTCCAATCCCACGCGACATGCTCGCCCCCTGTTGCCGCACAACGCACCCGCGCCATCAAGCCGCTCACGTGAAACGCCGGGAGCACGTCCACGGCGTTCACACGCGCGAGATCGAAATGCGCACAAAAACCCCGGACTGCGGCCATCAGCGTGCGCTCGTCGTGCCGCGCAAATTTCGGCGCACCGCTCGTCCCACCGCTCGCGACACACAACCAGCCCGCGGAAATTTTCGGGTTTCGATTCTCGATTTTCGATTCTGGCAGCGGCACAGCCCGCGCCGGATCGCGCAGGAAAACAAAATCGCCCCGTTCCTCCGCGCATCCCGTGGCGCGCAGCACATTGGTCAACTGAGTGCGGTCCACACGGCCTCCGGGTTGAGACGTTCCACATCTTCCGCTCGCCAGTAGGGTGCGGCAAACGGTCCGTCGCAGCGCGCGTCCGCAAACAAAGGCCACACGCCGAAGCCCAGCGCCCGCGTGGGCGTCGAGCTGCTCACGATCCGCGCCGTGTTCCACGCGAATGCCACGCGCAACGCCGCGCGCGCGCCGACCGCCGTTTCCAACGCCGACGAAAACACCACGTCCGCCTTCGCCTTCCTCAGTCGCGCCAGCGCCGACGCCACGTCACCGATCAAGGACGGCTTCACCACAAAAATCCCCGGCCACCCCGCCCCGATCCAGCGCTCCATGTCGCCTTCGCCCACCAGCGATTCATCCAGCGCAATCGGCGTCGGAAAATCCCCCGCCAACCCCAGCAAAAGATCGTCCTCTTTCGTGTGCACGGCCGCGCCCTGCGAAGCCCCGCGTAGCGGGGCGAAGCAGGGTTGCTCCACAAATTCCACCGGCCGCTCCGCACAGCGCTCCAGCCAGCGCTCTGCCCGCCGCCGATCCCATGCGCCGTTGGCATCGAGCCGCAGTTTCGCGCCGTTCGGCAGCGCCGCGCACACATCGTCCAGCAACGCGATCTCATCGGCGATGTCGCCGACGCCGACCTTCCATTTGAAAACGCGAAAACCCAGCTCCGCCCGCGGCGGAATCGCCTCCAGCACCGCGCGCCCCGCCGGCAGCAGCGCCGCGACGCCCAAGTAGGGCGGGTCTCCGACCCGCCCTTTCGCACTCGCAGTTTTCGAGGGCGGGTCAAAGACCCGCC
>JANXSC010000305.1 GCA_025352845.1 Opitutaceae bacterium | reverse complement strand
AGGATACGAAACTCACCGCGAACTTCCGTTAACATTTAGCGCTCACTCACACCAAGGGGCACGGGCGTTTCGCCCGTGCCCCTTTTCCCGTTTTCAATTCTTCACCCACCATGCCTGCTGTCGCCCAGCCTTTTTCGCTTTCACTCGGCGCGGCCCAAACAGAACGTGCGTCCGCCTACCCATTCTCCGCTGGACTCGATTCCGCCCTGCCACGAAAAAAGCCCGCCATGCGCATCTTGATCGTCGAGGATGAACCCGACCTCGCCCGCCACATCCGCGCGGCACTGCTGCGCCACGGCCACGAGGCCGAAGTCGAGGGCGACGGCACCATCGCGCTCCGCACCGCGCTCAGGCAGCGCCCCGACCTCGTGCTGCTCGACATCAATCTGCCGGGCCTGAGCGGCTACGATATCCTCGCCCAGCTCCGCCACGAAAAATGCCCCGCGCTCGTCCTCATGCTCACCGCCCGCGGCGAAGTCCGCGATCGCATCAAGGGTCTCAAGGCCGGGGCCGACGACTACCTCGCGAAACCCTTCGCCATCGACGAACTCATCGCGCGCGTGGCCGCACTCAGCCGCCGCGGCGGCGCGCCCGCCGAAGGCACCACGCTGCAAGTCGCCGATTTGAAGATGAACGTCCCGCAGCGCCACGTCACCCGCGCCGGCCAGACGATCGCGCTCTCGCCGCGCGAGTTTGATTTGCTCCAGGTCTTCATGCAGGAACCCGGCCGGCTCTTCGCCCGCACCGAACTCTGCGAACGCGTCTGGCACCACGACCGCGACTACGATACGCGCATGGTGGACATGTTCATCGCGCGCCTGCGGAAAAAAATCGACGTTGGCGTCGGCGAGCCCTTGCTCCACACCCTTCGCTCCGTCGGCTACACGCTCCGCGTCGGAGCACCGTCGGAAACCAGCGCATGAAATTCCTCCGCACTTTTCTTTTTTCGATTTTGTTTGGCGGCGTCCTGCCGATCTACGGCGCGACCATCGAGGGAAAAGTCACGCTGCCGAAGACGCACACCGCGCCGGTGAAAACGCAGCGCTACGAAATCATCTCCACCGGCGGCGTCGTGGCCACCAACCCGCCGCTCGCCGTCGTGTATCTGGAGGGCGATTTTCCGCCGCCCGCCTCGCCGCCCACCGCCCGGCTCCCGCAAAAGGATCTCGTCTTCATTCCGTCGCTGCTGCCCGTGCGCGTGGGCACGCGCGTCGAGTTCCCCAACCTCGACGATCTCTACCACAACATCTTTTCCTTTTCCGCAGCGAAGCGCTTCGATCTCGGTCGCTACCGGCCCGACGACCGGCCCGTGCCCTCGCAGGTCTTCGACAAACCCGGCCTCGTCACGCTGCGCTGCGAAATTCATGAGCACATGCGTGGATTGATTCTGGTGCTCAACACGCCGCACTTTGTCGTCACCGACGCCGCCGGCCGTTTCAAACTGACCGACCTCCCCGCCGGAAAATTCGTGCTGAACGCCTGGGTCGACAGCAACACCACCCGCAGCCAGCCCGTCGAACTCGCCGCGGACGCAACTCTCCGCCTCGACTTCCCTTGAGCGCCGGCGTTTCCGCTACCCCGGGAAAATTCCGCCGGTTCCGCCTGCGGCTGGTCGCGGCGATGATGCTCGTGGTGGCGACCCTCACGGCCACCGGGCTTTTTCTTGCGCAGCGGCGCGCGGCCGAGGACGCGGAGCGGGAGGTGCATCGTGATTTCCGCTCGGCGCTCAACGCCATCGAGGCGGCCCGCGAAACCCGCGCCGCCGCGCTCAAGCAGCGCTGCCTCACCCTCGTCCGCAAGGCCCGCATCCACGCCGCGCTCGAGGACGACGCACTCGATCTCCTCTACCCCAACGCCCGCGATGAACTCGCCGATCTGATGGGGACTGCCCCCACCGCCGTGCCGAGCGCCCAGGCCGGACTGCACGCCAAGTTCTACCGCTTCCTCGATCTGCGGGGAGCGGTGATCGCGGCGGAAAATTCTTCTGATATCGGCCGGCTCACGGCCGGCGAGACCGCCCGCCTCGCCCTGCCACGCGCGCCCGCGGAACCCCAGCTCGGCTACCTGCACCGCGAGGGCTCGGGCGAAGACGACCTCGATCAAGTCATCACGACGCCGATTCTCTCGACCACCACGCGCGCGCCCATCGCGGCGCTCGCCGTCGGTTTCGACGCGGATGTCGATGTGCTGTCCGTCGGCGACAACGGGATTCGCCGCGGAATCTGGAGCGATGGCCGACTCCGGCTGCCCGGCCTCGACCGCAACGCCCGCGCC
>JANXSC010000277.1 GCA_025352845.1 Opitutaceae bacterium | reverse complement strand
AAAATCCCCCATGAACCGCCGCTCCTTCCTCCATACTTCCGCCGCCGCGACCACGCTCGCCGCGCTGCCGTTCTCCATCCGCGCCCAGGAAAAATCCGGCGGCCGCAAATTCCGCACCGTGCTCATCGGCTGCGGGTGGTGGGGCAACAACATCCTCCGCGAGGCCCTCGCCAGCGGTTCCGGCGAACTCGTGGCGCTCTGCGACGTCGACTCGCGGCAGTTCGAGCCGACGATGAAAAACGGCGCGGCCGGCAGCGGCGCCACGCCGAAGCTTTTCAAGGACTACCGCGATTGCCTCGCCGAGATGAAGCCCGACATCGCCATCATCGGCACGCCCGACCACTGGCACGCGCTCCCGATGATCGCGGCGGTGAAGGCCGGCGCGCACGTTTACGTCGAGAAACCGATCGGACACACCGTCATGGAGGGCCGCGCGATGGTGAACGCCGCGCGCGCCAGCGGCCGCGTCGTGCAGGTCGGCACTCACCGCCGCGTCTCGCCGCACAATGTGAGCGGCCGCGAGTTCATCCGCTCCGGCAAAGCCGGTGACATCGGGATGGTGCGCTGCTTCGTGAACTACGGCGGCGGCCCCGAGAAACCGCTGCCGACCGTCGAGGTGCCGAAAGAACTCGATTGGGACGCGTGGTGCGGCCCCGCCCCGCTGCGCCCATTCAACGGCGGCGATCCACGCAATCCTCAGCAGGGCGCCGGCAACCGCGGCATCCACCCACGCGGTTTCCGCAACTACCTCGACTACGCCAACGGCACGCTCGGCGACTGGGGCATCCACTGGCTCGACCAGGTCCTCTGGATCACCGACGAAAAATATCCGAAGAAAATTTTCTCCACCGGCGGCCGCCCGATCGCGGGCCCCGCGATTTCCACGGCGAGCGAGCAGACCACCGACGCGCCCGATCACCAGCAGGCGACGTTCGCCTTCGAGAAACTCACCGTGCAATGGGAGCACCGCCGCTTCGCCGGCAACAACACTGACAAGGGCGAAAACGTCGGCTGCTATTTCTACGGCACGAAGGGCACGTTTCACATGGGCTGGCAAAAGGGCTGGACGTTTTATCCCTCGAACGGGAACCAGCCGGTCGTCACCGAGGCGGCGACGCTCCACGATCCCGACTCGCAGAACATCAAGGAACTCTTCGCCGATTTCCTCGCCGCCATCCGCAGCGACGGAAAAATCAAACCTGTCGCCGACATCGGCGAGATTCACCTCGCGACCAACATGGCCCTCCTCGGCATGGCGTCGCTCAAGCTCGGCAAGAGCCTCGACTGGGACGGCGCAAAGGAACGCATCATCGGCGACGAGGCCGCGAACAAACTCCTCCGCCGCGACTATCGCAAGGGCTACGAATATCCGAAGGCGTGAATACGACCGGCCCGTAGACCGGCTCGTGAGAGCTGGGACGGCCTCCACTCGTGGCACCCACTCGTCCTCGCCGATATGCGCACCGTCTTGGCATTTTTGATCGCACCGGCAGTGGCCGTTGTTGGCGTGTCGTCGGTCGGGGCGCTTACCGAGGCGGGCGCCGGACCGACTTGGCTGGAAGCGTTTGGCCAATACGCTGTGTCCTCAGTTTTCGCCTGCAACGCCGCGAGCTACATCTTCGGCACGCCGTGCTTTTACCTGCTGCGCTACAAGAAATGGGAGACGATGCGAAACGACGCCATTGCCGGCGCTCTCGCGGGCCTCGTCATTTTCGCGGTGCTGTCGAGCATCGCCATTTGGCCAGACTCAATCGCTGACTTCATCGTTTCATCCTTGGTGGGCGCAGTTGGTTTTGCCGCGCTCGGCACCATGGTCGCTGCCTGTTTCGCCTGGATCGCCGGCGTGAAAAAGCCGGGCGACAAGGCTAGTTTCGCCGGCCCCTGAACGCCAGCCTCACTCCACCAGCGCTCGCCGAATCGGCTTCGCCCACTCCGGCAGAGCGCCGTAGGTTTTCTCCACCTTGCCCTCGGCGCAGCGAAAAAGGAGCCGGGCTGGTTTATAGTCGGGCGTGTTGTCGTAGAAATAGGCGCGGTCGGCGATTCGCGCGGCTTCCAGACTATTGGCCATCGAGCGTTTGAATCGGCTGAAAATCTTTGCAATCGGGACCTCGTGTCCGCCTTCGACAAACCTCCGCGCAATTCGTGTCACGTTGATCTGGGGCGACTCCGTGCCGACGAAGAAAAACCGCACGAAGTAGCCCGCGGACTTTGTCCGGCGCAGAAAGTCGAGTTTTCCTTCGGTCGAAAACACCGTCTCAAACGCGAGGCTCGTCCCCGTAGCCAACGCGTCTTCGCGCATGGTCTCCGCAAGCTGGGCCGCCTTCAGCACCGCCTCCGGAGAATTCCAATCGCCGAAGCGATCGCGCGCGAGGTTGTCGGGGTTGATGTAGAGGCAACCGTGAAACCACTCGTGGCGAAGTCCCTGCTCCGTCACCGAGGTCTTGCCCGAGCCATTCGGCCCGGCGACGATCAACAACCGCGGCCGTTCAACTGGCGCGTCGGATTTCTGCGGCGAGTTCACGTTGAAATCTTTTCATCGCCGCTTTCTGCCGACGCGCCGCGAGGGGCGCCGCCTTCGCGAACATCCGGTTGAGCTTCGCCAGCGCCCGCTCCTCCGCCGCGTCGTCCGGGCGCGCGAGCTTGGGCGAGGAATAGCGTTTGGCGGTGGCAACCATGGTGACCGCAGCGTGCGCGCGCGCATCACCGGCGCAACCCAGCAATTCGGCGTCGCCCGC
>JANXSC010000260.1 GCA_025352845.1 Opitutaceae bacterium | reverse complement strand
AACTCCAACTCATCGAACTGCACAGCACGCGAGCAAAGCCACTCGTTTATCGCTTCACCAAAATTCAGGAGGGGAAATAAACCATGCGCCGATTCATCGTCATCTTCGTTGGTCTCTCATTTCTCATTCTCAGCTCGCGCGCCGCGGAGAGTCCGGCGCCGCGCGCAGCGTGGGTGATGCGCTTCGATTCCGATTGGCTGGTCGCCAAAGGCTTGCCCGAAAAAGTGCTGCTCGTGAGTTTGCAGGGACTCGCGAATCGCGCGTCGCCCCAGCTCTACGTGGTGCATCCGAAAGATTTTCAGTGGGAGATCACGGAGCCGCTGTTTGAGTTTTATCAGCGCAAGCACGGCGTCGCTTTCACCCAGGTGAAAACAGCGGACGCGGCCTTGGCTCTCTTCGCGCGTCACGCGAAGGGCTACGTGATTTGGGAGTCGGCGGTCAGCGCGTCGATGAACGTCGCGTTCACCATCGCGGGACTCGAGGACGCGGTGGTCGTGACGGCGGAGCAGGTCGCGCTCGTCGAAAAGCACGGACTTAAAAAAATCGACGACCTGCGCGGGCGTTACACCGGCCAGACCGACGCGCAGATTTATCGCGACGCCGTCGCCCGCTACTGGGCGCGCTGCACGCACGAATCGATTATGATTATGGGCGGACACGTCGGCACGGTGCGGATGCCGGCGATGGCGGACTGGGGCGTGCGGCAGAAAATGTTTTTCCACGATCTCTCCGCGAATCCGATCCACGCGGAGGAAGTCGCGCTAGAGAAAAAACTCTTCTCCGAACTCGCGCCGCTCGGGACTGTCTTTGGCTGGCACTCCTACGGCAAGGACACCGAGGAGCAGCACACCACGCTGCTCTCGAGTTTCGGTCTGCGCATGGAGGGCCTGCACAATTTGCCGAACCTGAGCTTCAACTGCCAGTTCACGTTCACGCCGGGTTTTAAGTTTGAGAACAACCACCATGTCGCGCGCGACGCGAAGCTCACGGCGGAGAAGAAGGTTTATCTCTCCTTCGTGCAGTCGGACAGCATCGGCATCGGCGTGTGGACGAAGCCCGGGCGCGGCAAGTTGCCCTTCGGCTGGCAGGTGACGATGAACTGGACGAAGTTTTCGCCGGCCGCGCTGGAGTATTTCCACGAGAGCGCGACGAAGAACGATTACTTTATCGGCGGCCTCTCCGGCCCGGGCTACCTCTATCCCAACCACATTCCCGCCGACAAATTCGGGCCACTCATGGCGGAGGCGCGCAAGCTCATGGCTACGCTCGACGAGCACGTTCTCGAAATCATGGACAACTCCGCCGCCGACGGAAACGTCGGCAACGCCGACCTCACCAAGGAAACGGTGGACCGCTACTACGCCGCCTTCCCCGACGTGATCGGTTTCATCAACGGCTACGGTCCGGCGCGCACGCGCGACCTGCGCGACACGCGCCCGATGATTTCCTACGACTACTACATCGACCCGCGCCGCCCGCGCGAGGAAGTCGCCGCCGATCTCAATGAGTTGATCGCGCTCAATGTGAAGCGGCCCTATTTCCTGCTCGTGCACGTGCGCGAGTCGAACGACGTGAACAGCCTCGTCGAAATCACCAAGCAACTCGACGCTCCCGTGGAGATCGTGCCGGTGGATGTCTTTCTGAAGCTTGCCGCGAGCAACCAGACCTACACGACGCGCTATCAGGACCCGGCGGACCCGAAGCACTTCAAGGGTTATTGAGGCGCGCTTTTGTTTGGTATCGCCGCGCGGGCTGGTCACTGTGCGGCATGCCTCATTTTTCCAAACGCGATTCTGATTTTCGTCCGTCGGCGCGGCCCGCGTTTTCGCGCGATGAATTTGTCGCTCCCTCGGGTGTGCCACGACCACGGGGATCGTCGGCGGGGCCGCGCGATCTGCCGCCTCGGCCCGCGCCGGTGACGGCGCGCAGCGAGGTCGCGGGCGAGGCGGCGGCACCTGTGCCCGGCTCGCGGAGCGGCCCGGCGCGCGATGAACTCAAAATTTGTGGGCTGGCGGCGGTGAAGGCGCGGTTCACGCGTGATCCGGGCTCCATTCAGCGGCTGTATTTCGATCATCCGACGGGACAGCGCGTCGGCTTGATGTGCAAAGCGCTCGCGGCGGCGAAAAAAATCTACCGCCTCGTCGAACCGGTAGAGTTGGAAAAAGTCTCCGGCTCGATCCACCACGGTGGCATCGTGGCGGTCGTCACGCCCGCGCCGTTGCGCACGACGACCGCGGAGGAAATCGCGAAGTGGGCCAGGCGCGGCGAGCCCGTGCTTGTGCTCGATCGCATCGGCAACGCGCACAATCTCGGCGCGATTGCGCGGACCATGGCATTCTTCGGCGTGCCGAGGATTGTGATCCCCGACACGGCGGCGGCGGCGCGGCCGACCGATGCGGCGCACCGGGTGGCAGAGGGCGGCTTTGAGCAGGTCGAAGTTTGGCTGGCGAAAGACTTGGTGATCCTCGCGCGGGAACTCGCCGCCGCGGGCTATGATGTCGTCGGCGCGGCGACGCGCGGCGCGGCGCCGCTGCGCGGCGGAGAAAAGGGAGCCGCGAAAAAAGAGCCCGGAAAACCCGTCGCCATCGTGCTCGGCAACGAGGAGCAGGGCCTCGCGTCCGATCTCGCCGCGGCGTGTTCGCGGCTCGTGACGATTCCGGGCAGCGGCAAGGTGGAATCGCTCAACGTCTCGGTCGCCGCCGCGGTGCTGCTGTGGGAGTTGGGCGCGCGGCGGGCGCAGCCGGACGCGCGCAGTTGAAAGTTGCAGGGTGTAAGTTGAAAGAACGTAGAATGCATCGAGGTGGGTTCGTCGGCTGGTTTCTTTTCTATCAACTTTCGCTTTTGAACCGCCTCGCCTTCGCGAGGCTCAGTAGTCATCCATCACGAACCACATCACCCAGGTGAGCCCCAGGGTGAATATGACGAAGCCGGCAAGTCCATAGAGCTTGGTCATCGGGTTGGCATAGGGGCCGAAAACAATGAAGGCGAGGAACGCGCTGACCGTGAGGAGGAGCAGCCAGTAATCGCGTTTACGCCGCGAGCGCCGGCGCAACTTGGGGGCGAGATCGTTGAGGCCGGCGGCGTTGGCGCGGTCGAGGTTGTCGCGGAGGATGCCATGAACGTCGTTTTCCGCGGCCTTTGCCTGCGGAGGGCGCGGAGCGGGTGCGGAGGCATTCGCGGCTCGGAGGTGATCGTGGACATCGATGCGCGCGGGGCGGACGGCCGGATCGGAATCGGGTGCGGCGTGGCCGGGGTGGTCGTTCACCCGCTCAAATTCGCGCGGCTTGAGCTGGTAGTGCTTTCGCGGGGGATCCGGTTCGTCGCGCATCGTGGGGCGAGCATGGCTGCGGCGGGGGGGGCGCGTAAAGTTCGGAGACGCAGCGCGGTTTTGGCTTCGACGTCGCGGAGACGGCCCGGCAAATTCCTAGCCATGGTTGCGAACTCCCCCGCTGAAACCGCCCGCACTTTCGACTGGCCGCTGTGTTTTGAGGCCGAGCGATTGCTCGGCGGCTACGTGGAGGCGTTTCTCGCGCGGCATGCGGGGGCGCGGCAGCTGGCGGAGCGGATGCGCGATGAGACGGGCACGGAATTTTTCGAGTGGGTCGATTATCTGGTGCTCGCGCCGGAGCACGTGGCGGCGCTGCGCGCGACGGGGCTCGTCGATGAAAACGTCGACGCACCGGCGGGCACGACGGTGTTCTGGCACCCGCAGGCGATGATGCCGCGGGTGTTGGTGAGCGCGGAAGGCGGGCACGGCGGCGTGCCGTCGGCGCTCGCGATCCGGCCGGAGGTGCTGGCGGATTTTCTGTCGGCGCAGGACAGCGGGGCGAAGATTGAGGGGGCCTTTGGCGCGCGGTTCCGGCGCGCGCGTATTGCCGAGGAAAACGGCGCGACGCTGTGGGCGGTGGAGCGGCTCGGCCACCGCGGCTTCATCGTGCGCGAGCCGACGGCGGCGCAGGTGAGCGGCGTGCTGCGAGCGCGTGAACTGTGGCGGACGCGCAAACGGAATTTTTCACCCGGATCCGACGCCGAGGGCGTGACGCACGCGCAGGCGCGACTCGACGCGGTGCTCGCGGTCGTTGATCGCGATGCGGCGTGCGATTTGTTTTTCGCGGAGGAGCGCGTGTTCTGGGAGGCGCGCAACCGCGCGGGACAAATCCAAAAGCGCCGGCAGGATCGGCTCGGGCTCGGTTGGGGCAACCATGACCACCACACGTTCCGTTGCTCGCGCGAGCACTTCGCGGATCTGATGGTGTTTCTCGACCGTCTCGGGTTTCAAAAACGCGAGCGCTTCTTCGCCGGCGCGGAAGCGGGGTGGGGCGCGCAGATTTCGGAGCAGGCGGTGGCGGGCATCGTGGTTTTTGCCGATGTCGATCTGATGCCGGAGGAGACGTCGATTGATTTTTCGACGAAGCGGCTGCCGCCCGCGCCGGCGCTGCGCACGGTTGGATTGTGGTGCGGGCTGCACGGCGACAGTTTCTTGCAGGCGGGGATGCATCATCTCGAGGCGCGTTTTGATTTCGCGCGTCTGCGCGATCAATTGGCGCAGCAGGGTGTGAACATGATGCGGCCGTTTTCGGATTTCGAATTTCTGCGGCAGGCGTTCACCGAGGGCGAGCGTTGGGCGGTGCGGCCCGAGCGCGTGCAGGCGCTTGTTGCGCAAAAACTGATCACCACGGCGCAGGCGGAAGGATTTCTCCGCGACGGCGCGATTGGCAGTCATCTCGAAAACCTGCAACGCAAGGGCGGCTTCAAGGGGTTTAACCAGAAATCGGTCAGCGTGATCATCTCCGCCACCGATCCGCGGAAGGTGCAGGAAGCTCATGCGCACCACTGAGAGTCGGACGCCAGAAAACCAAGAACGAAACCCGAGCGGGCAATTCAGAAGCCAGAAAGCCAGGAAATTGATTTTCTGGTTTCATGGTTTCCGAATAAAACACTCTTATGAAAATCGGCATCATCGGCGGCGGCAAAGTGGGCGGCACGATCGCGACGCTCCTGGAGTCGTGTGACTTTTGCAGCGCGGTGTTGCTCGGCGACGTGCGGCCGAACCTGAAGCTTCGCGGCCTGAAGAAGGCGTCGGTGCGCCGGCTCGACGTGCGGCGGGCCGCATCGCTCGCGGCCTTCGTGAAGGCGTGCGACGCCGTGGTGAGCGCGGCGCCCTATTTTCTGAACCAGGCGATCGCATCGGCGTGCGCGGCGGCGCGCGTGTCCTACTTCGATCTCACGGAGGACGTGGCGACGACGAAGTTCATCCGCACGCTGGCGCGGAAGACGAAGGGCGTGACGTTCATGCCGCAGTGCGGCCTCGCGCCCGGCGCGATCAACATCGTGGGCGGATCGCTGGCGTCGTCGCTCGACCGCGCACGCTCGGTGGAGATGCGCGTGGGGGCGCTGCCGCAGTTTGCGAGCAACCAGATGAAGTATTACCTCAGCTGGAGCACGGCCGGGCTGATCAACGAATACTGCCAGATCGGCGAGGCGCTGCACGACGGCCGGCGGATCGCGACGCTGCCGCTCGACGGCGTGGAGCGCCTCACGATCGACGGCGTGGAATACGAGGCGTTCAACACCAGCGGCGGCGTGGCGACGATGTGCGAAACCTTCGCGGGCAGGGTCGGCGAGCTGAACTACAAGACCATGCGCTACCCCGGCCACCGCGACCTGATGAAGTTTCTCCTGCAGGACCTGAACCTCGGCGCGCAGCAGAAACTCCTCACCCAGATCTTCGATCAAGAAGTGCCGCTGACGGATCACGACGTGGTGGTTTTCTACGTGAGCGCGGTGGGCACGGTGGGCGGCGAGCTGGTGCAGCGGAGCTTTGTGAAAAAAATGCACGGCGCCACCGTGTGCGACCGGCGGCTCTCGGCGATTCAGCTGACGACGGCCGCGGGTGTGGTCGCGGTGCTCGAGTTGTTCGCGCGCGGCGTGCTGCCGCAAGGTTTCACGAAGCAGGAGTCGATCACGCTGCCGCAGTTTCTGGGCACGCAGTGGGGCGGAAAAATCTACGGTGGCAACGCGGGCTGAGGGCGCTCAGTCTGTGGCCATGAAAGCCTCCGCTGGTTCGACGGTGGTCGGGAAGGTCGCCGCAGAAATTTTTCCGCGGCTCGGATTGAAGGCGAAGAATGCGGGTGTGTTTGCCGGCGACTGGTTCGGCTCCGGCCCCGTGATCGAGAAACGCTCCCCGATCGATGGCAGCGTGCTCGGGCGCGTGACGACTGCGACGCATGCGGATCTTGAACGCGCGATTGGCGCGGCACAGCGGGCATTTCTCGCCTGGCGCGAGGTGCCGGCGCCGAAGCGCGGCGAGGTGGTGCGGCGCTACGGTGAGGCGTTGCGCGCGCACAAGCGCGACCTCGGCCGGCTCGTGACCCTTGAGACCGGCAAGATCGGCGCGGAAGGCGAGGGCGAGGTGCAGGAGATGATCGACATCTGCGACTTCGCGGTCGGGCTGTCGCGGCAGTTGCACGGCCTCACGATCGCGAGTGAGCGGCCGGGGCACCGGATGATGGAGCAGTGGCACCCGCTCGGCGTCGTCGGCATTATTTCCGCGTTTAATTTCCCCGTGGCGGTGTGGGCTTGGAACAGCGCGCTCGCGGCCGTGTGCGGCGACACCACAGTCTGGAAGCCCTCGGAGAAAACCCCGCTGACCGCGATCGCATGCGTGAAGCTGGCGGAAAAAGTGGCGCGCGAGTGTGGCGTGGACCCGGCGATTTTCTCCCTCGTGAGCGGTGACGCGGTCGTGGTGGGCGAGCCCTTGGTGGCGGACAGGCGCGTCGCACTCGTCTCGGCCACGGGTTCGACGCGCATGGGCCGGCGCGTGGGCGAGGCCGTGGCGCGACGCTTCGGGCGCTCGCTGCTCGAGCTCGGCGGCAACAACGCGATCATCGTGACGCCCTCCGCGGACTTGAAGCTCGCGTTGCGCGCGATCGTGTTTGGCGCGATCGGCACGGCGGGTCAGCGCTGCACCTCGACGCGGCGATTGATCCTGCATCACTCGATCTACACGAAGCTGACGAAGCTGCTCGTGGACGCCTACCGGCAGGTGCGCATCGGCAATCCGCTCGATCCAGCGACGCTGATGGGGCCGTTGATCGATTTGCACGCGGTGGAGGTGTTTGTTGAGGCCGTGACCGCGGCGAAACAGCACGGTGGTCGCGTCCTGTGTGGCGGCAAGCGGCTCACCGGCGCGGCGCACGGCAGCGGGCTCTATGTCACGCCCTGTCTGATCGAGGCCGAAAACGCGTGGGCAATCGTGCAGCACGAGACCTTTGCGCCCATTCTCTACGTGATGGCCTACCGCACGCTCGACGAGGCGATCACGCTGCAGAACGCGGTGCCGCAGGGGCTGAGCTCGGCGATTTTCACGCACGACCTGCGCGAGGCGGAAATTTTCATGAGCGCACGCGGCAGTGACTGCGGCATCGCGAATGTAAACCTCGGCACGAGCGGCGCGGAAATAGGCGGGGCGTTTGGCGGCGAAAAGGAAACCGGCGGGGGCCGCGAGAGTGGGAGCGACGCGTGGAAGAGTTACATGCGCCGGCAGACCAACACGATTAACCGCTCGCGGGAATTGCCGCTGGCGCAGGGGATCGAGTTTGGGGGCGGGTGAGCGGGCGCTACTTGTTTTTGCCTTTGCCCTTGCCCTGGCTTTTACCGGGTGCGGCCTCGCTCCTGCCGGGCGAGTTGTCCTCTGCGCGATCGAATTTATCCTTGTCGGCCTTGTCGGGCTTGCCGTCCTTTTCTTTCACCCGGACCGTGGTCACGAAATAGTCTGCCGGATAATAAACCTGCACCTTGTCGTGGAACAGCTGGGGCTTGTCGGCCTCCATGGTGAGCGACACGCTGCGGTCGAAGTCCACGCGGATGTGCGTCGGCAGACTGCCTCCGAAATGCCACTCGCGGCTGTCGAGGTAGAACCACATCCGATCCTCCGGCCGGAAATAAACATTGGCGCCAGGGTAGTAGTAATAGGCTCGATGGCGGCGGACGCCATGCGCAGGAGCCCAAGGCGGCGGACCCATTGGGGCGGATTCCCTGATCACGACCACTTCGGGGGGCGGCGGTGGCAGAACCTTGCCAAGACGGATTTCGGCGGAAATGGACACATCAACGGCCGCTTGAGCCAATGGCACAGTGGTGAGAAATGGTAATAGCAGGAGCAGCTTGAGTTTCATGAAGCCCTAGACCCGCGATCTCTGCATCGGTTCTGGGTGCTCACCAATGGGTAGATTATTTTGCTGATCAGACAGAACGGACGCGACTTGGAGGAAATGGGTGGGACATACGCAAGGTGCCGTTTTACCCCCGGCGGGTCACCCAGTCGAAGCGATCGGGCTGTGACAACTGCCTCGGGGTAGGGGAAATCGACGTGAACAAAAACGAGCCGCCAATTGACGTTCGCGAGAAAATCGGCGACACGATCGGGTTGATTCCCGTGCATCCCCACGACCATTTCCGCGTTCGTGATTTGAAATCCTTTGCGATGGGCGCCGCGGCATTGCTCTCGGTGTCCACCGGGGAGGGAGCGACGCCAGCGTCCACCCAACCGGCCGCGACAGCGGTGTTCATCGACCGGCATTGCGCCAGCTGCCACGACGACGTGGAGAAGAAGGGCGACCTCGATCTGACGGCGCTGGCGCTCAATCCGGCCGATCCGAAGAATTTTGCGGCGTGGGTAAAGGTGCACGACCGGGTGGAGTCGGGCGAGATGCCGCCGAAGAAAAAAAAGCGCCCGGCGACAGGCGAGCTGGAGAAATTTATCGGCACGTTGACGGCGGAGCTAACCACTGCGGAGCGCGCGCGCAGCGCCGATGAAGGCCGGGCCACGCGCCGCCGGCTCAATCGCTACGAATACGAGAACGTGCTCCGCGATTTACTGCAGGCACCGTGGTTGCAGGTGAAGGATTCGCTGCCGGAGGACGGCGAGGCGTTTCGCTTCAACAAGATTGGCGATGCGCTCGACATTTCCTACGTGCAGATGGCGCGCTACCTCGCCGCGGCGGAGTATGCGCTGCGCCAGGTCGCGGCGCACGAGGTCACGCGGCCGGCGACCAACGTGACCCGCTACTACGCGCGCGAGCAGCGGAGTTTCACGGGTCCGATGAAGTTCTCGGTATTCAACACCAGCCCGGAGCGCGCGACGTTCCCGACGCTCGGGTTCGTGGGCCAGGCGGACGTGCGTGCGGGCAAGATGCCCGCGACTGTCGGGGCCGCAGATAAAGAGAAGCGCGATCTAGAGGGTGTGGGTATCGTTGCCGGCAATTACGAGCCGCTGGAGCCGAAGTTCACCCAGTTCAAGGCTCCGGTCGCGGGGCATTACCGGCTGCGGTTCAGCACGCACACCGTCTGGGTCGGCCCGACCAAACAAACCGATCCAAAAAAACCGGACCGCTGGTGGATTCCGGACCTCGACGATGTGGCGCGGGGCCGTCGGTCCGAGCCGATCACGATTTATTCGGAAACGCCGCCGCGGCAGTTGCGCTGGCTCGGAACTTTCGATGCGCAGCCGGAGCCGGCGGTGAGCGAACTCGACGTGTGGCTGCTCGCGGGCGAGACGATCCGGCCGGATGCGGCGCGGCTCTTCCGTTCGCGTCCGGGCGCGGGGCGCTGGCAAAATCCCCTCGCCGAAAAAGACGGCTCGCCCGGCGTGGTGTTTCGCTGGCTCGAAGTAGAGGGACCGATGCTCGATCGCTGGCCGACGGCGGGACACGAGCTGCTTTTCGGCGACCTGCCGATCAAGCCGCCGGAGCGCGCGGGCGGCAACGTGGTCGTCGAGTCGGCCGATCCGACACGGGATGCATCGCGGCTGCTCCAGACTTTCTTGAATCAGGCGTATCGCCGTCCGGTGGCCGCGACCGAGGTGAAGCGGTTCATGCCCGTGGTGGAGAGCACGCTGAAGAGTGGCCTGGGCTTTGCCGACGCGATGATCGCGGGCTACACCGCGGTGCTGTGTTCGCCGGAATTTGTGGGTCTCGAAGAGCGGCCTGGAAAACTGGACGACTACGCGGTCGCGTCACGGCTGGCGTTTTTCCTGTGGAATTCCGCGCCCGATGGCGAACTGCGCACGCTCGCGGCCGAGGGAAAATTGCGCCGGCCCGAGGTGTTGCGCGCGCAGACCAACCGGCTGCTCGACGACCCGAAGGCGCGTCGGTTCGTGGATGCGTTTCTCGATTACTGGCTCGACCTGCGCAAGATGCTCGGGACGGCGCCCGACGAGGGCCTCTACAACGACTACTACCTCGACGACCTGCTAACCGAGTCGGCGCTGCTGGAGACGCAGGCGTTTTTTGCGGAGCTGCTGCGCGGGGATTTGCCGGCGCGCAACCTCGTGGCGTCGGACTTCGTGATGGTGAACGAGCGGCTCGCGACGCACTACGGTCTGCCGCCGATTGACGGCGTGACGGTGCGCCGCGTGGCGCTGCCGCCGGACAGCGTTCGCGGCGGACTCATGACGCAGGCGGCGGTGCTGAAAGTCACGGCCAACGGCACCACGACCTCGCCGGTGTTGCGCGGCGCGTGGATCATGGAGCGCCTGCTCGGGCTGCCGCCCCCCCCGCCGCCGCCCAGCGTGCCGGCGGTCGAACCCGACATCCGCGGCGCGAGCACGATTCGCCAACTGCTCGACAAACACCGCACGGAGGAGACCTGCGCCTCGTGCCACACCAAGATCGATCCGGCGGGATTTGCGTTGGAGAGCTTCGATGTGATGGGCGGTTTCCGCGACCGCTACCGCGCGATCGCCGATGGGGTCGCGCCGCAGCCGGGCTTCGGCAAGGGCGGGCAGAAATTCGCCTTTCACCTTGGACCGCCGGTGGATTGCAGCGGCGTGCTCCCCGACGGTCGGGCGTTTGCCGACGTGCGTGAGTTGAAGCGCCAGTTGCTCACCGACGAAAAACAGATCGCGCGTAATCTCGCGCGGCAACTGGTCATCTATTCGACGGGTGCCCAGGTGCGTTTTATCGATCGCCCCGCCGTCGAAAAGATCCTCGAACGCACGGCCGCGCGCGGCTACGGTGTTCGGGCCGTGCTGCATGAAGTGGTGCAGAGTGAGCTTTTTCTCAACAAGTAGTCCCTCCGCCCAAGCTTTCCCCATGAAGACCAATCCCGTCTCCGCCTCGCGCTTCGCTTCCGGTTCGTTTGTCTCGACGCAGCGCGCGGTCTCGCGCCGGCAGTTTCTCCGCGGGGCGGGCATCGTGATGTCGCTGCCGTTTCTCGATTCGATGCTGCCGGCGTTTGCGCGCGGCGAAACCGCGAAGGCGGCGGCGAAGAAACCACGCCGGATGCTCGGCATCTGCAACAATCTCGGCCTCCTCCCTGATCAGTTTTTCCCGAAGACGACCGGTCGCGGCTATGCGCTCTCGCCCTACCTCGAGTTACTCAAGGAGCACCGCGAGGACTTCACGGTGTTCAGCGGCGTGTCGCATCCGGATGTCGATGGCGGGCACCCGGCGGACATTTGCTTTCTCACCGCGGCACCGCACCCCGGCAGCGGCGGCTTCCGCAACACCATCTCGCTCGATCAATACATCGCGGAGCGCATCGGGTCGGAAACGCGTTTCCCGTCGCTCACACTCGGCGTGAACGTCCAGCAGGGTCAGCGCAGTCTCTCGTGGACGGGCTCGGGCGTGTTGATCCCCTGCGAGGAAAAACCGTCGGACGTGTTTAAGAAACTCTTCGTGCAGGGCTCGCCCGCCGAGGTGGACGCGCAACTCCGCAAGCTCGCGCAGGGCCAGAGCATCCTCGATGCGGTCGGCAGCCAGGCGAAGGATTTGCAGCGCAGCGTGGGCGCGCGCGACCGCGACCGCCTCGATCAGTATTTCACGAGCGTGCGCGAGCTGGAGCAGCGCATGGAGATGTCGAAAGAATGGGAGAAGCGTCCGAAGCCGCACGTCACCGCCACCGTGCCGCTCGATCCCGCGAGCCCGAAGGAATACATGGAGAAGGTCCGCCTGATGTATGACATGGCGCGCCTTGCGTTTCAGACCGACTCGACGCGCTCCATCTCGCTCCTGCTCGACAGCGTGAACTCGCCGACCATCGAGCTCGACGAGGAACACAGGCTCACCGACGCCTACCACAATCTCTCCCACCACGGAAAATCCGACGCGAAGCTTTCGCAGCTGAAGGCCATCGACCAGTGGCACATGAAGCTCCTCGCGAATCTCTTCAACGACCTCAAAGGCGTGCAGGAAGACGGCGAGTCGCTCTTCGACCGCACGATGGTGCTCTATGGCTCGAACCTCGGAAATGCGAACACGCACGTGACGACGAACCTGCCGACGCTCTTTGCCGGCGGCGGCTTCCGCCACGGCCAGCATCTCGGCTTCGACACCGCGCACAATTACCCGCTGCCGAATCTCTTCGTCTCGATGCTGCAACGCATGGGCATCGAGTCGGACAAATTTTCGACTTCCACCGGAACGATGCGCGGGCTGGAGCTGGTGTAGCGGGGTGATGGTTTTCGCCGGTCCGGTTCCGGCGGGAGATTTTGTGGTTCCGGTCGCGGCGTGCTACAGTGAGGATTATCCCGTGAAGCTTGTTCAAAAACCCATTCTCACCACGGTCCGCATGATCGCCTTGTTTGAGGCGGCCAAGGCGATGCTGGTGCTGATTGCCGGCCTCGGCCTGCTTTCGCTCGTGCATCACGACGTGCAGGCGTTTGCCGAGCGACTCATCCGCCACAGCCATCTCAATCCCGCGAGCCACTACCCGCGCATCTTCCTCGATGCGGCCGGTCGCGTGACCGACGCCAATCTCTGGCTGTTCGCCGGCGGCGCACTGCTCTATTCAATCGTGCGCGGCGTGGAAGCCTACGGCCTCTGGCACGAACGCACCTGGGCCGAGTGGTTCGCGCTCATCGCCGGCGCCCTCTACGTGCCCATCGAAATCTACGAACTCGTGCATCACGCCACTTGGCTGAAGGTTGTTATCCTCGTCACGAACCTCGCGGTTGTCGCCTACATGGCGTGGGCGCTGCGCCACCGGGCCGAGCAGGACAGGGAACGCCTCGGGTCGCAGTGAGGAAAAACAGGATGGTGTGCGCTGCGAAGAAGCGGAGTGGCGCGATCGAGCGATCGCTAATCGCGAAAATCACGCCAGCACGTAGCGGCCGGTTTTGCGCGTGCCGATGCGTTTCACGAGCTTGGTTTTCAGCAGCGGGGCGAGGATATGGGCGGCGCCCTGTTTGGTGACATCGAGCGCCGCCCAGATTTCCGCGGGGGCGAGACCGTCGTGCCGGTCGCGCAGCAGGTGCAGCAACCGCTCCTGGCTCGGGCGTAGGACGGTTTTCTTGTGGGCGGACTTCGCGGCAAACTGCTGCACGCGCAGCCACACGCGCTCAAGCGTCACGCGCAGGCCCTCGGTCGTGTATTCCAGCCACGCCGGTCATATCGCCGCCTGCGGCGGGCACGGCGGCGAGGCTCGCGTAGTAGCGCGCGCGATCCTCCCAGAAGAACTCGTCCACGGAGAACACGTGGTGTGGGTCGAAGCCGCGGCGGTAGAGTTCCCAGAGCGCGAGGAGACGGCCCGCGCGGCCGTTGCCGTCGGCGAACGGGTGAATCTCCTCGAACTGGTAGTGCAGGATCGCGGAGGTGAGCACGGGCGACCACTCGGCGCTCGGGCCGTTCCACCACGCGAGCAGTTCGCGCATGAGACCCGACACCCTGTCGGGCGTGGGCGGCAGGTGCTAGTGTGAGTCAAGTAATCAGGCCAGCGGCCGGAAGTTCACTTTGCGGTTGCTCGCGAAGCTCGCGGCGAAGGAAAACTGTCACGCTTCGCTGCCACTGCGCGGAGGAGGCGAAGGAGTGTCACCGGTTCGAGCTGCAGAAATTGATCGAGCGCGAATTCGGAGCGTAAGCGTGAGTAAAACGGCGAGGAGTTCAGACACTAACGGAAATCGTTGGGCGCGAGCTTCGCGCCTTCGATGATGCTTTTCAGCGTGCCCATGGGGATGCTCTTCGCGCCGTGCATCGCGACGATCACCATGCGACCGTCGGCATGACGCCATTTTTGGTGGCTGCCGTTTTGTCCGGTGAGCACGAAGCCGCGTTTGCGAATCACCCGCACCACGTCACTGGCCGAGCAGACAGGAAACTTTTCGCCCATGCGCGACTAAACCGTCAACTCGACGAGCTTCGCGTTCTTCGGCAGCGGCGTGCTGTCGGGTTGGAACCAGAGTTCGAGCGCTTCCTTCGCGTTGGTGAGCGCCTCGGCCTCGGTGTCGCCGGCGGACGCGCAGCCGGGCAACTCGGGGAAGACCGCGGAGAACCGGCCGCTCTGCGGATCCTGTTCGACGACGACGCGGAGTTTCATGGCGATGCAGCTTGCGCGGTGGGTTGGGTTTGGCAAACGGGATTTCAGGCGAACGTCACGCTCCTCTCCCCCTGCGCGGAGGATGCGAGGGAGTGCCACCGGTTCCAGCGGCAGAAACTGATCGGGCGCGAGTGCGGGGCGAAGGTGTGAGCGGCGTTTCGTCCGCCATCTTGCCGTAGTTACAACGCCAGGGAGCCGCCGGCTTTTTTCAGCGCGGTTAGGAGGGCCTTGTCGCAGGTGGCGAGAGGCAGGCCGCGGCGCAGGGCCAGCTCGAGGTAGGCGGCGTCGTAAACGCTGAGGCCGAAGCTCACGGCCAGGGCGAGCGTCTTCGACCAAGCGAGCGACATGGTGTGCCCGTCCACTTCGATGTCGTAAACGGCGAGCGCGGAAAGAAAGCCCTCGATGCCCGCCTGATCGATCCGGCCGCGGCGTTGCGCGCCGAGGAGCACATTGCCGAGTTCGAGGTGCCAGAGCGCGGGCACCCACGCCTTGCCACCGGCGGCGAGCACGTCGAGCAATGCATCAGTCGCGGCGGTGGACTCCGAGTCGAACACCCACGGCAGCGTCGCCGAGCAATCGAGCACGAACGCCTTCACCGGCGGCCGGCGTCGATCAAGCCGCGCATCGAGACCCCTTTCAGGCTGTAACGCTGGCGCATCAGGCGGAGCGCGGCGGTGGCCGTTTTACGCTCGCGACCGGCGGCAGCGCGGGCGGGCACCAACCGGGCCACGGGCCGGTCGTGTTTGGTGATTGTAAACGTGGCCCCGCGGCTCACGCGGTCGAGCAGGTCAGAAAACGTGTTCTTGGCCTCAAAGGCGCCGATGGCGGTTTCCACAGGTTTCATAGATTCAGGCTAGATGTTCAGGCCTGTTCGTCAAGCGGAGGCTTTGCTCACGGCTGCGACCGGCTCTGGCAACGCGGCGACCAAGAATCACGGGTAGCAGTTCACACTGCGGCTGCTCGCGAAGCTCGCGGCGAAGCCTCAACGTCAC
>JANXSC010000222.1 GCA_025352845.1 Opitutaceae bacterium | reverse complement strand
CCTGATGCTGCACGCCGCGGTGAAAGCCGGCATCCCGATGGTGATCGGCACTTGCGGCGGCGCCGGCGGCGCACCACATCTGGACCTCGTCGCCGGCATGGCACGCGACATCGCCCGGCAGGACGGGCTGCATTTCAGGATGGCGCTGATCCACGCCGAACAGGACAAGACCGAGATCAAGCGCCGCATCGCCGCCGGCGCGATTGGCGAGCCGCAATACGTGCTCGTCGAGCTCTCGCGCAAACCCTACCGCCCCGGCGCTTCCGGCTGGCGCTACGATCAGCAGCGCGTCGGCAGCTGGGTGCTCGAGGAGCCGATCCACTTCTTCGATCTCGCGCGCTGGTATCTCGCGGGCGCGGGGAATCCCGTGGAACTCTATGCCTACGGCAACTCGCGCGACCCGGCGCGGCCCGCGCTGTTCGACAATTTCTCCACGATGTTCCGCTACGCCAACGGTGCCTACGCCGTCGTCTCGCAGACGCTCGCGGCCTTCGAGCATCACCAAACCGTGAAAGTCGCCGGCACGAAGGGCGCGATCTGGGCCGGTTGGAGCGGCGCACTTGACCGCACGCTGGAGCCGAGTTTTTTCCTCAAGGTTTTCTCCGGCGAGAAACTCGAGGAGGTCGCGATCACGCGGCACAGTGGCGAGGTCTTCGAGTTGCGCGAGGAGATCGCGCGCTGCGTGCAGATGGTGCGCGGCGAGGCCGAGCCCGCGGCCAATGGCGAGGACGGCCTCTGGTCCGCCGGCCTCTGCCTGCTCGCCGAGGAATCGATCCGACAGAAACGGCCACTACCGGTGGGCGAGATGATTGGATCGTAACGCGACGTCATGAGTTCTCCCTCCGATCAAAACGCGCCGCGCTGGTATCACGGCGTCACGCGCTACCAATGGCTCGTGCTGATCATCGCGTCGCTCGGCTGGGTGTTCGATGCGTTTGAGGGGCAGCTCTACAACATCACGCGCGGCGAGATGCTGCCGGACCTGTTGCGCGCGGCACAGCCGACGCTCGGCGCGACGGAACTCGCCGGCCTCGTGCGCGCGTGGGGCGAGCGCTTCCTCGGGATTTTTTTGATCGGCGGCACGATCGGCGGCTGGCTGTTCAGCTCGCTCGCGGATCGGTGGGGACGGATGCCGGTGATGGCGCTGACGATTCTTTTCTACAGCGTGTTCTCCGGGCTGACGGCGTTTGCCAGCGAGCTGTGGCAGGTGGGCGCGCTGCGGTTTCTCGTGGCGATGGGCGTGGGCGGCGAATGGGCGGTGGGCGCGGCGCTCGTGGCGGAAGTTTTTCCGAAGCACGCCCGCGAACGCGCGGGCGGAATTTTTCACGCGACGAGCGTCGTCGGCCTGTGGCTCGCGGCGAGTGTCGGCCTCTGGGTCGGCGCCGAGTGGCGCACCGCGTATCTCGTGGGCATCGTGCCCGCGCTCCTCGTGCTGTGGGTGCGACTGAGCGTGAAGGAGCCCGACTCGTGGCAACACGCGAAGGCGACGAAGGCAGAGCGCCTCGGCAGCTTCCGCGAACTGCTCGGCGACCCACGCTGGCGCTCGCGCGCGATTTTCGGCGCGCTGCTCGCGATGGTGGGGCTCGCGACGTTTTGGGGCGTGGTCGTCGCCGGGCAAAACCTCGCCGAGGATCTTTTGCGCCAGCTCGGCACACCGGCAGGCGAGGCCGCGAGCCGCGCGAAAATCGCGTTCGGCTTTGTCCAGACCACCGGCGCGGGAATCGGCATGCTCGCGATGGGTCCGCTGAGCGTGCGCCTCGGCCGCCGCCGCACGTTTGTGATCATGCACGTGGCGGCGTTTGTGACGACGTTCGCGGTCTGCTGGTTGCCGGGATATTTTCTCAGCTATACACTGCTGCTCTGCTTGCTGCCGCTGTTCGGGTTTTTCGCGCAGGGTCTGCACGCGGGCTACGCGGTTTATTTTCCCGAGTTGTTTCCCACCCACCTGCGCGCGACCGGCGCGGGGTTTTGTTTCAACACCGGTCGCATCCTCGCCGCCCCGGTGCTCATCTGGCTCTCCGCGTGGATGAAGACCGCGTTGCCGCTGCCCGTCGCGATTTCCGTGCTCGCTGGATTCTTCCCGCTGGGCTTGATTTTCCTCCGCTTCCTCCCCGAAACGAAGGGCGAGGATCTCCCCACCTGAGTCCCGCTCCCATCGATCGCATATTTTTCGTTTCCGCATGCGTCTGCTCGTTTCCTGCCTCGGCTTGATCCTCCTGCCACCGGCGGTTGCGGGGTCGGAACCGCCCGTCGATTTCGCGCGCGATATCCGGCCCATCCTCGCGAGTCGCTGCTACGATTGCCACGGGCCCGAGAAGCCCAAGGGCGGTCTGCAACTCATCTCGCTGCAGAGCGCCTTGCGCGGCGGTGAATCCGGCACACCCGCACTCGTCGCCGGTGCGAGTGCGCGGAGCGAACTCATCGCGCGCATCACGGCCACCGACGAAGAGGACATAATGCCACAGAAAGGCGAACGCCTCAAACCCGCCGAGATCACGCTCCTCAGGCGCTGGATCGACGAAGGCGCCGTCTGGCCCGAAAATCAAAAGCACTGGGCCTATGTGAAACCGACACGCCCGCCGGTCCCCATAATCGAAAATCCCAATTCGGAAATCGAGAATCCCATCGATGCCTTTGTCTTCGCCCGCCTCGTCCAGGAAAAGCTTCTGCCCTCCCCCGCCGCCGACAAGGCCCGCTGGCTGCGGCGCGTCTCGCTCGATCTAATCGGGCTGCCGCCGTCCCCGGCGGAGGTCGCAGCATTTCTCGATGACACGTCCACGGAGGCGCACGCACGCGTCGTGGATCGGCTGCTTGCGTCGCCGCACTACGGCGAGCGCTGGGCGCGGCCTTGGCTCGACCTCGCGCGCTACGCCGACTCGCACGGTTTCCAGCGCGACGATCTCCGCGAGAGCTGGCCGTATCGGGACTGGGTCGTGCGCGCGATGAACGCCGACCTGCCGTTCGATCAGTTCACGATCATGCAGATCGCCGGCGACCTGTTGCCCGGTGCCGATGCGCAGACCAATCCGGACCCGCTGATCGCGACGGGCTTTCACCGCGCCGCACCGACCAACGTCGAGGCCGGCGCCGATCAAGAGGAGGGCCGCGTCAACCAGGTCATCGACCGCGTCAACACCACCGCCACCGTCTGGCTCGGGTCCACGTTGGAGTGCGCGCAGTGCCACAACCACAAGTATGATCCGTTTTCGCAGCGCGACTACTACCGGCTCTTCGCCTACTTCAACCAGACCGAGCGCGAGACCGCCTTCGCGAGTGCGAAGGCGACCGCCACGCTGGCGTTCACCGGGCCTTTTGTGTCGTTGCCCGACACGGCGAATGATCCGAAACGCGCCGCGACCAACGCACGCCTGAAAACAATCGACGACGAGATCGCCGCGGCGTCGGCCCGGGTGGCGGACGCCCTACCGGCGTGGGAGCGTTCCGCTCGCGCCGCGCTCGCGACCGCACCGCAAAGCCACGTGCTCAAGATCGCGAGCTTCGAGTCGAGCGGCGACTCGGGCCACCGCGTGCTCCCCGACCAATCCGTGCTCCTCACCGACGATGTGCCCGACCGCGACACCTACACGATCACCGCGCGCACGACGCTCACCGGCATCACCGGATTCAAACTTGAGGCTCTCAACGATGCCTCGCTCCCTGGCAACGGCCCCGGTCGCGGCGAAGCGGCGCGGCCCAATTTCGTGCTCAACAGTTTTCGCGTCACGGCGGCGTCCGCCGGTGGCGAGGCCAGGCCGGTAAAGTTCGTCCGCGCCACGGCGTCGTTTTCCCAAGCCACGTTTCCCGCCGCCAATCTCGTCGCTCCCGCAGGCGGCAAGGGCTGGGCGATCAGCCCGCAATTTGGCCGCGATCACTGGGCAAACTTCGAACTCGCCGCTCCGCTCGGTTCGCCGGAGGGCACGACACTCGTGTTCACGCTCGTGCAGAATTTAGGGAGCGGCCGCACCATCGGCCGGCTCCGCCTCTCCGCGCTCACGGGGTCGATCGGTGAAGCCGCGGTGCCGGCGGACGTGGCGCAGGTGTTGCCCATTCCCGTCGCGCAGCGCACGACAGCGCAGACCGCATTGCTGCACGCGCACCTTATCGCGCACGACCCCGCGATCGTCGCGCTCAAGCAGTCGCGCGCCAAGGTAGTGCAGGAACTCGCGGAACTCACCGGCCCGCGCACGCTCGTCATGCGCGAGGTCGCGCAGCCGCGCATGACTGCGGTGCTGAAGCGCGGCAATTTCCTCGACCCCGGCGAGCCCGTGCAGCCCGGCACGCCGGAAATTCTCCACGCCATGCCCGCCACTGCCACGCCCAACCGACTCGATCTCGGCCGCTGGCTCGCCGATCGCGAGAATCCGCTCGTGGCCCGCGTGACGGTGAACCGCTGGTGGCAGGAATTTTTCGGCCAGGGCCTCGTGCGCACGCCTGAGGATTTCGGCGTGAAGGGCGAGGCCCCCACGCACCCCGAGCTGCTCGACTGGCTCGCCGTTGAATTCGTCGAGCACGGCTGGAGCATGAAGCACATCCACCGCCTCATCGCGCTCTCCGCGGCGTATCGGCAATCCTCGCGCGTCACGCCGGAGTTGCTCGCGCGTGACGACTCGAACCGCCTGCTCGCGCGCGGCCCACGCTTCCGCCTTGAGGCCGAAGCTATCCGCGACAACGCCCTCGCCATTGCCGGCCTGCTCAGCCCCAAGCTTGGCGGACCGCCGGTGCGGCCCTACCAGCCGCCCGGGCTCTGGGACAGCAAGGTCGGCGGCGACCGCGTGACCTACGAGGTGAGCACCGGCGAGGACGCGCACCGTCGCGGGCTCTACACCGTCTGGAAACGCGCGTCGCCCTATCCGAGCTTCATGAATTTCGACGCTAACAACCGCGGCGCCTGCACCGTGCGCCGCTCGCGTTCCAATACGCCGCTGCAGGCGCTCACGCTCCTCAACGATCCCGTTTACGTCGAGGCCGCGGCGGCCCTCGCGCAACGCCTCGCGCGCGAGCGGCCCGACGCCGGCGTGGCCGAGCGCGTGCGCTTCGGCTTCCAACTCTGCGTCGCGCGCACGCCGAATGCCGTCGAGAGCGCGGCGCTCGAGGAACTCTTCGCGCAACAGCGCGCCGCGCACCGCGACGACGCCGTCGCGTGGCAGGCCGTCGCCACCGCGCTCCTCAACCTCGACGAGACGATCACGAAAAACTAAGGCCATGCACCCGATCGAAACCCGCCTGCGCGACGTCACTCGCCGCACGTTTCTAAAAAACTCCGGTGTTGGCGTCGGCGCCATCGCACTGAGTTCGCTGCTCGGCGAGAGTCTCTGCGCCGCCGCGCAGCTTTCGAATGCGGCTGCCGCCGGGGCCCGCCCACCGCACTTCGCGCCGCGCGCCAAGCGCGTCATCTACCTGCACATGGTCGGCGCGCCGTCGCAGCTCGATCTCTTTGACCACAAGCCCGCGCTCGCCGCTTGCGACGGCAAGCCCTGTCCCGAGGAGTTCATCGCGGGCAAGCGCTTCGCCTTTCTGCGCGGTCACCCGACGATTGCGGCGACGCGCTTCGCGTTTCAGCGCCACGGGCGCAGCGGCGCGGAAATTTCCGAGCTCCTGCCGCATCTCGCCGGCGTCGCCGACGAGATCGCGATCGTGAAGTCGCTGCACACGGACGAATTCAACCACGCGCCCGCGCAGCTCCTCTTGCACACCGGCTTCGGCCGGCCCGGCCGCCCCAGCGGCGGCTCGTGGGTCACCTACGGGCTCGGCTCGGAAAATTCCGATCTGCCCGCCTACGTCGCGTTGCAGTCGGGCCCGCTTGCCGGCGCGGGCACGGGCCTGTGGTCGTCCGGTTTTTTGCCGAGCGTCCACCAAGGCGTGCAATTTCGCGGCAGCGGCGAACCCGTGCTGTTTCTCGATAATCCGAAAAACCATTCCGCCACCGACCGCCGCCAGGTGCTCGACACCGTGCGCCGCCTGAACGAAGCCCAGCTCGCCGACGTGGGCGACCCCGAGATCGCGACGCGCATCAGCCAGTATGAACTCGCGTTTCGGATGCAGACCGCCGTGCCCGAGCTGATGGACATCTCCAAGGAGTCCGCCGACACGCTCGCGCTCTACGGCGCCGAGCCCAGCAAGGCGTCGTTCGCCAACAACTGCCTGCTCGCGCGCCGCCTCGTCGAGCGCGGCGTGCGCATCGTGCAGCTCTACGACGCCGACTGGGATCACCACAACAACCTCGCCACGCGCCTCCCCGCCAAGTGCCGGGACGTCGACCGCGCCATGGCCGCGCTCATCCGCGATCTGAAGCAACGCGGCCTGCTCGACGACACGCTCGTCATCTGGGGCGGCGAGTTTGGCCGCACGCCGATGGCGCAGACCGACACCGGCACCGGCGCGAAATCCAACCCCGGCCGCGATCACCACAAGGAGGCCTACACCATGTGGCTCGCCGGTGGCGGCGTGAAACCGGGAATCACCTACGGCGCGACCGACGAACTCGGCTACAACCTCGCCGAAAATCCCGTCCACGTCCACGACCTCAACGCCACCATGCTCCACCTCCTCGGCCTCGACCACGAGCGCCTCACCTACCGCTACCAAGGCCGCGACTTCCGGCTCACGGATGTGCATGGGAAAGTGGTGAAGGGGTTGTTGGCGTGAATTCTGTCGTGGTCATCCCGAATCTACGGCGACTTGAATGAACGCTTATACGACCACCTACTTTGGACATGAAAATATCTGCATCTTCGATTGGTTTGGCGATTCTGACCTTGGGTTTGTTTGGTGGCGGATGCGCCACGTCTTCCCCGATTCAGCGATTGAGCGAAAGCGCTTCTGCTTTCGACGAGCCACCGAAGCTGATGTCTCACGAATACCCGCAGAATGACGTCTATCGAATCTATCATCGGGGCGCAACCGGCTATGTTTCGATTCAATCCGTTCGCCAATCCGTTGAGCAAAGAGCGGAGGACTTCGCACGACGCCAGGGAAAATCCATGATCGTTTTGGGTGAAAAGATCTCTGAGCCACCCTACATCCTCGGGAATTTTCCACGAATAGAGATAGTGTTCGCTCTTATTGATAAGGCCGCTGCGCAGACGGCATCAAATGGAGCGACCGACAAATACGCTGAGATTGAAAAATTAAAGAAGTTGCTGGATCAAGGGGCGCTTACCCAAGCGGAGTTCGAGCGTGAAAAGGCGAAACTACTCAGGTGGTTTTTTCGATGAGGCATTTTCTGGCATTTCTTCTCCTCGTTGCGGCACCATGCTTTTCATTTCTCCGGTCCGCCGAGTCCTCGCGCCGCCCCAACATCCTCTTCCTCGTCGCCGACGATCTCGGCTACGGAGAACTCGGTTGCTACGGCGGGAAGGACATCCCCACACCGCATCTCGACTCGCTCGCCGCGGATGGGGTGCGGTTCACCAACGGTTACGTGACCGCGCCGTTTTGCGCGGCCTCGCGCGCGGCGCTGCTCACGGGGCGCTACCAGACGCGCTTCGGTTTTGAGTTCAACCCGATCGGCGCGAAGAACGCCGCGCCCGGCATCGGCCTGCCCGTCGCGGAGAAAACCATTGCCGACCGCCTGCGCGATTCCGGCTACGCGACCGCACTCGTGGGCAAGTGGCACCTCGGTGGCACCGCCGAGTTTCACCCGCAGCGACGCGGCTTCGACGAGTTCTTCGGATTCCTGCACGAAGGCCACACCTACGTGCCGCAGCCGTGGGACGGCGTCGTCTCGTGGCTCCGCCGCCGCGCGCTGCCCGACGGCGGCAAGGGCCGTTGGACCTCGCCCGACGGTCGCATCGTCTGGAGCACGCACCTCAACAATCACGAGCCCGACTACGACGCCGACAATCCCATCCTCCGCGCGAGCCAGCCCGTTGATGAGCGCGCGAACCTCACTGATGCGTTCACCCGCGAGGCTTGCGACTTCATCACGCGCCACCGCGCGCAGCCGTTCTTCCTCTACCTCGCCTACAACGCCGTCCACAGCCCCATGCAGGCCGCCGACGCCCATTTAAAAAAATTCGCGCACATCCCGGACATCCACCGCCGCATCTTCGCCGCGATGCTCGCCCACCTCGACGACAGCGTGGGCGAAGTCCTCGCCAGGCTTCGCGCACACGGGCTCGAGGAAAAGACCCTCATCGTTTTCCTCAGCGACAATGGCGGCCCCACGCGCGAACTCACATCGAGCAACTTTCCGCTGCGCGGTGAAAAGGGCGCGCTCTACGAGGGCGGCATCCGCATCCCGATGATCGTTTCGTGGAAAGGAAAAATCCCCGCGGCGCAAACCCTCGTCCAACCCGTCATGGCCTTCGACCTCACCGCGACCGCACAGGCGGCCGCCGGCGTCGCGCTCGCCGCAGATTCCGACGGCGCGAATCTCCTCCCGCTCCTCCGCGCCGAATCGACCGCCGCGCCGCACGAGGCGCTCCACTGGCGCGTGGGTCGGAAAAACGCCCTCCGCGCCGGTGACTGGAAAATCATTCGCGACGCCAACGGCGCGTGGGAGCTCTTCGACCTTGCCCACGATATTTCCGAAACAAAAAACCTCGCCGCCCAAAATCCCGCGCGCGTGACAGACCTCGCCGCGCGTTGGGAAAGATGGAACGTGCAACAAGCCGAGCCGCGTTGGAGGTAGTGTGCTCGTTCCGCTCGCCACGTTTTCCCGCTTGCCGCACTCGGGCTGTCGCCTAGCCCTGAAGCGGTCACGCAGCGGCCTTCCCCTCTAGCCCCGCTGCTATTTTTATTTCCCGCCATGAATCGCACCGCGCTCCTCGTCCCATTCCGCGTCGCTGTCGTTATCAGCGCCACGCTTCTCACTACCGTCACCGGTCGCTCCGCCCAATCTCCTGCTGCGGCGGCGAAGGATTTGCCCCCCGTCACGCTCGAGACGTTCAACGTCTCCGACAAACGCCTCCAGAGCTACCAGACCGAGAGCGTGCAGCTCGGCGCGTTTCGCGATGTCGATCCCGTCGATGTCCCACTCACGATCAACGTCCTTACCCGCGAGGTGCTCGACGCGCAGGCCGCGCGCGGACTCTACGACGCGTTGAAAAACACCGCCGGCGTTTCCCGCGCGCAGATCACCGGTTCCGTTTACGACAACCTCGCGATCCGCGGCATCCTCATCGAGAACCGCGGCAACTACCGGCTCAACGGCTCGCTACCGATCATCAATCTCGCCGACATCACGATGGAGAACAAGGAGCGCGTCGAGGTCCTCAAGGGCACTTCCTCGCTCTACTACGGCTTCGTCCCGCCGAGCGGCGTAATCAATCTCGTGACCAAGCGCGCGACGCAGGCCCCGCTGACCAACGTCACGTTCAACGCCAACTCCGCCGGCGGCTTCGGCGGCGCGGTCGATGTGTCGCGCCGGTTCGCGCCGCGCGGCGCGCTCGGCCTCCGCTTCAATGCGGCGGCGAGTCGCGAGGAAACCGGCCTCGACAACTACGCCGGCGACCGCCACTTCGCGTCGCTCGCGGCCGACTGGCGCATCACCGACCGGCTCATCATCCGCGGCGATTTCGAATACCTCGACAAGAGTGTCACCGAGCAGAGCGCGATCACCCTGCCGACTGCCGTGGCCGGCGTCGTCACGCCCCCGCCGATCCCCGCGAACAAAAGGAATCTCGGCGGCGACTGGCAGCGCTACGACGCCACGATGACCAACTGGTGGACGCGCGCCGATTTCATCATCACGCCGCAGTGGACCGTCTTCGTCGAGGCCGGCAACGCGCACACGAAACGCGACCGCATCTACGTGCCGTTCACGTTCGCTGCACCGCAGGTCACGAGCATCGGCACGACGGGCAACGGCAACCTCAGCGTGCAATTTTTCCCCGGCCAGGATTACCGCAACTCCAACTACCGCGGCGAAACCTACGGCCGTTTCCGCACCGGCGACATCCGCCACGACGTCTCACTCGGCGTCACCGGCAACACCCGACGCGCCAACGCGCCGAACCGCGGCACCGTCAATTTCGCGCAGAATTACTACAACCCCGTCGCCGTTCCCGTCATCACCCCCGCGACCACGGTGATCACGCCGGTGCCGACGCGCATCAACGACTACGGCTACTACCTCACCGATCGGGTGAGCGCGCTCGAGGACAAGATTCAGGTGATGGCCGGCGTGCGGTCGACCGACTACCTCAGCACCACGCTGACGACCAACTACGAAATCAAGGGCCGCACCACGCCGTTCTACTCGGCGGCGTTCAAGCCGACCAAGACTTCCTCCATCTATGGCAGTTATCTCAAAGGCCTCGAAGCCGGTGGCAACGCCCCCGCCGGCACCGCCAACGCCGGCGCGATCCTCCCGCCGCTCACCTCGACGCAGAAGGAAATCGGCGCGAAGGCGAAGCTCCTCGGCGGCCTGCTCGCGCAGCTCGGCTTCTTCGAAATCGAGCGCCCGGGCACGTTCATCGATCCGGCGACGAATCGCCTTGTCCCCAACGGCCTCGCCCGTTTCCGCGGCCTCGAGCTCTTCCTCTCCGGCGAGATCACGAAAAGCGTTTCCCTGATCGGCTCGCTCCAGGATCTTGATGCGCGGCAGGTGAAGGCGCTCAACGCCACCACGCTCAACAAGAATCCGGAAAACACCGCGCGCTACACCGGCTCGCTCTTCGCCGAGTGGCGCACGCCCGTCAGCAACCTCACAGCTTCCCTCGGCGGCTACTACGTCGGCCGCCGCGCGGTGAACAATACCAACCAGGGCTTCATCGGCGGCTTCACCACGTGGTCCGCCGGCGTGAGCTATCGCATGAAGTTCGGCGACTATCCGACGACGCTGCGGCTCAACGGCGACAACCTCCTCAACAAAAACGCCTGGGCCGCCGCCGGCTCCAGCCTCCTCGGCGTCACGGCACCGCGGCTCTTCAAGTTCTCAGTCACCTCCAGTTTCTAATGCAACGAATTCATCTCGCCGTGAAAAAAATTCTCCACGCCCTCCTCGCCGCCGCCACGCTCGCCGCCCAGGAAGCGCCCAAGGCTCCCGCCGAGGGCACGCTCACTGCGTTCCTCGACCGCAACTCCAATGATGTCGCGCCACAGGTCGCCCGCCTCACTCAGGAAATTTTCATCCTCAAGACCGAGCTCATCGTCTCAAATTTCCGTCAGGAATATGGCGACCGGATCAAAATGCAGCGCGTGTCGTATCCCACCAGCACCGCCGACAAGGAGGCGATCCCCGGCTACATTTTCACGCTGGCAAAAATGCCCGCGGGAAAAAAACTTCCGGCGCTTCTCATGGTCCACGGCGGCAATCACATTCAGCTCTCCGCCGACTGGTTCCCGTGGATCGCCGCCGCCGTCGAGCGCGGCTACGTCGTCATGTATCCCGAGTATCGCGGCAGCTCCGGCCACGACGAAACCATCTACGAAAACAACTATGGCGTGACCGATCTCGCCGACGTGCTCGCCGCCGCCGCCTACCTGACGACGAAGGATTACGTGGACGCCGCGCGCCTCGGTATACTCGGCCACAGCCGCGGCGGCCTGCTCACGCTGCGCGCGCTGGAGGTGGAGCCGAAGCGTTTCGCCGCCGCCGTGCAGCTCGCCGGCCTCTCCGACATGGTGGCGTTCATGGGCTACAAGTCCGAGGCGCGCCGCGCCGACATCGCCAGCCAGAAAAATTTCGGCGGCAAGCTCCCCGACAAAAATCTCCCCGCCTACATCGCGATCTCATCGGCCTTCTTCATCGAGAAGATCGAGACGCCCGTTTACCTGATGTCCACGACCGGCGACAAGACCGTGCCCTACCAGCTGCACAACAAGCGCGTCGCCGAGTCGCTCAAGGCCTATGGCAAGACCTTCGGCGAACACCTCTACCAAGATGCGCCCGGCGGCCACGAGTTTCCCTTTGTCGACAGCACCGAGGGCCGCGATTGCCAGAAGCGCGCGTTTGAGTGGTTCGCGAAATATCTTTCCCCATGAAACTGCTGCGCCTGGCCGTCGTGTTGTCCCTGCTGTTCTCCATTACTCTCGCGCAGGAGCCCGCGCCGAAGGAGGGCGTGCTGAAGGAATCACGCGACCTCGAGCCCACCGAGATCGGCGCGCGCGTCGAGCTGCTGCAGCACGAGGTTTACGGCCAGCGCGTCGATACCGCGTGGCTGCTCTTCAATCAACTCTACGGCGCACAGGTCCGCGCCGAGCGCGTGCTGTTTCCCGCCAACACTGCCGACAAGGAAATGATCCCCGGCTACATGTTCACGCCCGCCGCGGGCGTGCCGGCAGGGAAAAAACTTCCCGGCCTGCTCGTGATTCACGGCGCTTTCCACACCAACTTCGAGTGGCGCTGGTTCAAGATTGTCGCAACCGCCGTGGCGCAGGGTTACGCGGTGATGTTTCCCGAGTATCGTGGCAGCTCCGGCTACGGCCCGACGATTTTCACCAACG
>JANXSC010000161.1 GCA_025352845.1 Opitutaceae bacterium | reverse complement strand
TTCGCCGCGGTCGCCGCCGCCGCCGACTCACCCGCGAATCCCGCGCGCGAAGCGCCGCGCGCGTGGCTCGCCTCGCTGCCGGCGGCGCCGAAGCCCGAGTTGACGCGGCACGGGCTCGTCGCGGAGGAGTTGCGCCGCTGGAAAGTGCGCGGCGCGAACCAAGGCGTGGCGGTCGATGCGAACTATTTCTATGGCATCGGGAACTACGTCGTCAGAAAAGACGACAAGGCCACCGGCGAGCGTGTCGCCGAGTGGGTGGGCCCGCGCGGCGGCCCGACGAGTCACCTCAACGGCGGCCTCGTGCAGGACGGTCAGCTCGTGCTCGCGCACGCGAATTTTCCGCAGCTGCCGATGGCGAGTTCGATCGAATATTTCGATCTCGCGACGGTGCGGCCGGTGAAGTCGGTGAGCCTCGGCATCCGCCACGGTTCGCTCACGTGGGCCGAAAAAAGGACGGCTTCGGGTGGGCGTGTTTCGCGCACTACAACGATCAGGGCACGGCCCCCGGCACCGACAACCGTTTCACGATCGTCGGAAAATTCGACGAGCGCTGGCAGGTGTTGGAATCGTGGCTGTTTCCGCCGCAGGTGGTCGCGAATTGGGGCCGGAGCAGCAGCTCGGGCGGCAGTTGGGGCGACGACGGCCTGCTCTACACGACCGGCCACGACGAAAAGCAACTCTACGTCCTGCGCCTCCCGAAAATGGGCGTGACGCTCGACTACGTGACCACGATCGAAGTCCCGTTCGAGGGCCAGTCGTGGGCGTGGGATCGCAGCGAGCGGCGCGTGATCTACGGCATCATTCGGCGCACCGGCGAAGTGGTCGTGGCGCGTATCCCGGAGTTGCCGGCGGAATTGCTGGCGCGATAGGGAGCGCGCGGGCTGCGGGTGATTTGGGCTTTGTTTCCGCGCGCGAAGCGGCTCTCGTTGCCCCGCATGACGACCAAGACCGAGCGCGCCGCCCACGTCGATCGCCGCCTCGCCGAACTCTACCCGGCGCCAGCCGTGCCGCTCGATCACCGCGACGCGTTCACGCTGCTGATCGCCGTGCTGCTCTCCGCGCAATGCACCGACAAGCGCGTGAACCTCACCACGCCCGCGCTCTTCGCCCTCGCCGCCACGCCCGCGAAAATGGCCGCGCTCACCGTCGCGCAGATCGACGCCATCGTGCGCCCCTGCGGCCTCGCCCCGCGCAAGGCGCAGGCGATCGCGGGCCTCTCACACATCCTGATCGAGAAGCACGGCGGGCAGGTGCCGCGGACCTTCGAGGAATTGGAGGAGCTGCCTGGCGTCGGCCACAAGACGGCGAGCGTCGTGATGGCGCGGGCGTTCGGCGTGGCGGCCTTTCCCGTGGATACGCACATTCACCGCCTCGCGCAGCGCTGGCAGTTCACGCGCGGAAAAAACGTGGGGCAGACCGAGGCCGACCTGAAGAAACTCTTCCCGCGTGAGCACTGGAATGAGCTGCACCTGCGCATCATTTTCTACGGCCGTGAACACTGCACGGCGCATGCGTGCGATGGGACGGTGTGCATGATCTGTCGCGAGCTTTTTCCCGGGCGAAAGCGCGCGGTGAAGACGAAGAAATAACGCGGCCCGCGCAGTCCGTTCGTTTGTATTTCACATGGCGGGCACTGGCGGATTCAAATCCGCGGCGGCTCAGACTCGTATTGTGCGCAAGAAAAAAGCCGTCCTCTACAGAGGGCGGCTTTGGCGTTTGAGAGGGAAGTGGACTCAGTGCTTGCGCGAAAACCGCGCGAAGGCGCCCATGCCCAGCGCAACGACTCCGAAGAGCGCCGCCGAGGAGCCACCATCGGGAACACCGTTAGCGGGCGCCCCACCGGTGGAGAGTTGCACGCTGACATCGTCAAGGGCCATGTAACCGAGCTTCTCGGAAAAGGAGAACTGCAGCGCCGTGGAGGCCGAAGTTGCGGTGATACCCGTGAAGGCGAATTTGGTATACCCAAAGGGCGACTGGTTATTGGTGAACCCGCCGGGCAGCGTAGTTGAGCCGAAGCTCAACGAGAAATTATTGAAGTCCGGAGAGAGACCGGACTGGTTTCGGAGCTGGAGCCAAAAACTAATGTCGTAGGTGGTGCCAGCGGTCGTTGCAATGGACTGCGTGAGGAAGCCAACGGTAGGATAATTTCCCAGGGCCACGGCCCAGTCCCCGCTGTGGGAAACCCCGCTCATTTGCACACCTGGAGTTGTTCCGAAGGGTATGGTGTTGGGCGTCAGGGCCCAACCCGTGAGACTGCCGGTTTCAAAACCTCCGTTGACGACGAGTTCGATGGCGTTGGATTGATTCACCCCTAAGCTAACCGTCGCGACGAGGGTGCAAAGCACGCCAATGGTTTTGATTTTCATAGGACTGTAGCTTGTAGCATACATGGTCGGCTGGGCCGACGCCATGGGGCGTAAACCTACCATGAGTGGCTCGCTCGGTGGCCCCAGTCGGTGCCTCGCTGGTTTTGGAGTGCAGGGGGCTTGACACCGCTAAGCAACCTTCGGGCTTGGCGCCCGACACACCGAATCCAAGTGGAGGTCAAATCAAGGCCCCTTGCGATCAACGCAAGGCTGGGAAACATGGTGGACGCTGGCGGACTCGAACCGCCGACCCCCTGCGTGTGAAGCAGGTGCTCTAACCAACTGAGCTAAGCGTCCGTCTTGGGGGCGAGAACGTGGACAGCCACTTCCCGCGAATCAATCCCGTTTTCGGGCGCGGCGGAATTTGTGTTCCGCGCCACCGCAGGACACTCTCAGGTTCCGTGCGGCAAAACGAAAATCACCAGCGCCAGCAGATGGCACGCACTGCCGCCGAGGGCGAAGGCGTGACGGACGACCTGATGGTAGCGGAGGCGTTGCCAGACGTGGAAGATCGAGCCGCACGCGTAGCACAACACGCCAGCGAGCAGCAGCCACAACGCGCCCTGAGGCACGGTGGCGACGAGCGGTTTAAGCGCGATGAGCGCGACGAGACCGAGACCGAGGTAGGCACCGCGGGAAATGAGGCGAAGGTTGTCCGTGCCGAAGAGCCGACAGCTCGCGCCGATCGCGCAGAGTCCCCAGACGACGCCGAAGAGGCTCCAGCCCCAGGAGCCCTTTACGCTGCCAAGGAGAAACGGGGTGGCCGTGCCCGCGATGAGCAGAAAGATCGCCGCATGATGGTGGCGGCGGAGCACCTGCCGCCAATGCGTCGCGCGATCGCGGCGGAAATTCATGAACGTCGCGTAGAGCGCGATGAGCGCCATGCCGAAGACCACGGCGGTGATCACATGCGACGATTCGCCGCGCACGGCGGCGAACACGATCATGAGCACGAGCGCGGCGATGCTCGCGGCGAGCCCGGTGCCGTGGGTGAGGTAGTGCGCGACCTGCTCGCCACGGGTGTAGGCTCCGCCGACGGGAGCGGGGGTGCGGGCACGGCGCGCCTTGATCATCACCTCGGATTTTTCGTCGCACCAGCGGATGAGTGCGATTGGGCGCGGGCTGGTGAATTCGGTGGCAGTCCACTCGCTGCCGTCGGTGTAGAGTGTCTTCGGCAGCACGAAGGTGCCGAACACCCAGTCGAAGACCGGCAGCGTGAAGAAGCCCGAGATCGCCTCGTTGCAATCGATCACGGCGTGGTGGCGGAGGTGGAAGCTGTAGACCTTGCGCCAGAGCCAGCCGAACTGGCGGTGCTCGATGAGCGGGCCCCAGCGCTCAAACGACCAGTGCTCGATGGCGTGGAAAATCTCGTAGAGCGCGATGGCGAACGCCAGTGCCGCATAGCCCGCGAAAAACCACGGGAACGCCGGCGCGATCCATTGCAGCAGCGCGAGGAGCGGGGTGACGCCGAGGGCAAAAACGGCGAGCGTATACCACGGAAAGAACGAGGCTTCACCCTGCTCCGGCTCGGTAACGGGATAAATATTTTCGACGAACGGAACCTCGCGGCCGCCGGGCGTGTAGCGCTTGCCGATGCGGGTGAGCGAATGGTGCAGCGTGTGTTGCTTATAGAACCTGCTGAGCAACGGCAGCACCGGCTTGTGCAGCACGTAGCGGTGAAACACGAATTCGATGAAGCACGTGAAGAGGTGAATCGCGAGAAACGCCGCGACGAACGGCACGGCGCCGGCGGCGAGTTGCGCGGCCCACACGGCATGGGGCGCGGCAAATTTCAGGAGGCCGGCGAGGCCCGCCAGCGTGGCGGCGAGCGTGAAAAGGAACAGCGGCAGGGAGAAGTGCTCCTCGACGCGGGCGGGGGGGTGGACAACGGACATGGCTGAACGTCCGCCGGGCGTGCGCCCGTGGCAAACGCCGAATTGGAAAATATGTGGGTGGGTGATTGAACGCGAATCGACACGCGCTCTTGCCCCGCGTAGGCGAGTCCCTCCGTGCCGTCGTCCCACCATCCCCGCGTCTCCGTAATCCTGCCGGTGCGCAATGCCTCGTCCACCGTGGCGCGCGCGATTGCGAGCGTGCGGGCGCAGACATTTTCCGACTGGGAATTGATCGCCGTCGACGACGGATCGACGGATGGCACGCGGGAGATTTTGCACGAGCTGGCGAAAGTGGAACCGAGGCTC
This sequence comes from Opitutaceae bacterium, assembly GCA_025352845.1. Taxonomy (GTDB): domain Bacteria; phylum Verrucomicrobiota; class Verrucomicrobiia; order Opitutales; family Opitutaceae; genus ER46. The sequence continues at coordinate 14,795 of JANXSC010000161.1, read as the reverse complement.
ACCCTCATCGAACAGGCGCACGCGGGGGTCGCAGTGGCGGCGAATGCGGCTATCGCCGCGGCCCGCGGCGAGTGGGTCGCGCGGATGGATGCGGACGACGAGGCCATGCCAGCGCGCCTCGCAGAGCAGGTGGGTTTTTTGCAGGCCCCGGAAAACCGCGGCGTGGGCGTGGTGGGCAGCCTCGTCGAATTCGGCGGCGACTGCGCGGCGCGCGCGGGCTACGCGCTGCACGTGGACTGGCTGAACACCCTGCTCACACCGGAAGCGATCGTGCTCAACCGCTTTGTGGAGTCGCCGCTGGCGAATCCGAGCGCGATGTTCCGGCGCGAACTCGTGGCGCGACACGGCGGATACCGCGACGGGGATTTTCCCGAGGACTACGAGTTGTGGCTGCGCTGGCTCGACGCCGGAGTGCTCATGGCCAAGGTGCCGCGCGTCCTGCTGCGCTGGAACGATCCGCCGGGCCGGCTCACGCGCACCGACGCGCGCTACGACGCCGAGGCATTCTTCCGCGTGAAAGCGGAGTGGATCGCGCGGGAACTCGCGCGCGTGGCGGATGGACGGAAAATTTTCGTCTGGGGCGCGGGGCGGCACACGCGGAAGCGCGCGGCGCACCTGACAGCGCATGGCGTGCGGATCGCGGGCTACATCGATGTCGATGTGAAGAAGACGGGGCGCGGCCTCGGTGGGACGGGCGTGCCCGTGATCGGCGAGGGTGCGTTGCCGGAGCCCGGGGAGATTTTTGTGCTGAGCTACGTGACGACGCGGGGCGCGCGGGACTACAACCGCGCCAAGCTCGTGGCGCGCGGCTACGGGGAAGGGCGGGATTTTTTCCTGTGTGCGTGAACGGACGGCGATGGGCACGGGCGAAACAAAGCGCCATCGGCGGCTGGTGCTCCACGGGACGAAGGCCAGCGGGTCGCTTTACACGGCGAGTGGTTTCGCGCTGGCTCGAAGGATGAAGTTGGAGCCAAAGCGAGTCGTGGAGTGCGCGGACGCAATCCCGTGGATGCAGCAGCGCGGACGGATCGAAGGCGCGTGTGCGGTCACGTCGCTGCCGGATGTGTCGGAGGTCACGATGAGTTTGCCCGCGTGGCGCGGTTGGTTTCGCGATGCGGTGCGACTGGTGATCGAGGCGGTGTCGGCTGAGAGTGCGGCGATTTTTTTCCAGTCGGACATCAAGCGCGACGGCGAATGGATCGACAAAGGCGCGCTCGTGACGCGCGCGGCGGAGGACGCGGGTGCGCGAATCCTATTTCACAAGATCGTGTGTCGGCGGACGCCGGGGATGCTGACGAACGGCCGGCCCGGCTTCACGCATCTGATCGCGGTGTCGCGGGCGATGCGGTGTCCGGACGTGTTGCCGATCCCGGATGTGATCGTGGATGCGGGAGAGCAAAAATGGGTGCGGGCGATGGGCGTGCGAGCGGCAGGGCACGCGGTGCGATTCGCGCGGGAGCAAGTCGGAGCGAAAATTATCTTCGATCCGTTTTGCGGCGTGGGGACGGTGCTCGCGGTGGCGAATGCGCTGGGGCTCGATGCGCTCGGTGTCGAGAAAGCGGGGAAGCGGGCGGAGGCGGCGCGGGCGTTGCGCGTCACGGAAGATGAGCTTTGAACTGGCGGAGTGGCGGGCGGCTTTACTTCGGGCGGTTTCGCGCGAGGTTGTTCACCATGCCTGAAACGACTCCGCCCAATCCCGCCGAATCCGGTCTCGAGATCCGCACGCAGTTTGTGCGCAACCGCAACGCGCTCGTCGCACGCGCGGACTTCGGCGAGATGTTCGTCGACTACTACCTCCACCTGAGCACGCAGGGCATCAAGGTCGCGCCGGAGCAAGACGCGATGTTCAAGCGCGCGCTGGCAGCGTTCACGCTCCATTGCGCTTCGCGGCCGTGGAATGAACTCACGGCCTGGACGATCAACTTTCAGCAACCGCTCGTGAATTTTTTCCTGACGGGCGACAACGAGACCGGGGCGGTGACCGGCCGCGTCTTCGATCAAAACGTGAAGGAGCTGCCGGAAAATATGTTCTACGCTGATGTCGTCCGCGGCCGGGGCGAGAAGCGACGGAGCGCAGTGACTTTTACGGGAGCGGATCCGATGGCCGCGGCGGAGAAATTCTACACGCAAAGCGAGCAGCGTGGCGCGCGGTATTTCCAGCTCGGTGAGGAGGAGTATGCCCTCGTGAGCGAGCATCCCGATTGCGACCTCGCGTGGTTTCACGCGCTCACGCCGGAGCGCGTGCGGGAAATGGATAAGGTCGAGACCCTCTCGCTCCTGGAGCGCCGCATCCAGCGCTGGCACTGCGGCTGCAATCAGGCCCGCCTGATGGAGGTGCTCGCACCGGCGATGCGCCAGGATCCGGCCGCGCTCTTCGGCGGCGATCCGAAGATCGAGATTCGCTGCCCGCGGTGCGGGGCGCGCCACGCTATCACCCGCGAGGCGATGGAGGCGTTTGTGGCGGCGAAGTGAGAGAACGGGCCGGAGTAATCCCCTATTGAGTTTCGCCAACGGGCGAAGCTTTGGAAATGAGTTGCGACTCATCGTCGTAGCGGCCCCGGCTTGGGGCCTGCTAAGAACCTATCCGAATATCCCGTAGCCGAAGTCGTGAGACTTTGGGCGCAACGCTCGTCGCACGAGCCAAAGTCTCACGACTTCGGCTACCCGGCCGACAGCGTGCAGGGATTTTTCGGATAGGCTCTTATCGCAGGCGTTTTTTCGTCTGCGATGAGCAGACCCAAATTTTGCGGGAGCGACGATGAGTCGCGGCGCAGCAATAAGGTTTCATCCATTGATGAAACCCATCAGTGGTTCAGCTCTGCATGAGCCTCCTCGAAATCATTGGCACGGTGCTCGGCATCATTGGCGTGGGCCTGATGATCCGGCAGAGCATCTGGGGCTGGCCGGTGGGGCTCGCGCAGGTGGCGGTGTCGGCCGGGGTTTTTTTTGAGGCGAAACTCTACTCCGATGTCCTGCTGCAGGTTTTCTTTTTCTCGATTCAGGGCCACGGCTGGTGGCATTGGTCGCGGGGCCGCGGACGCGAGCGCGACGAGTTGCCGGTGACGCGGCTTCCGCTTCGGAATATTGCGATTTGGGTGGGCGGCGGAGCGCTGGGCACGGCGGCGTGGGGCGAATTGATGCGGCGCACGACGGACGCGGCGCTGCCGCACTGGGACGCCTTTATTTTTGTGTTCAGTATGATCGCGCAATGGCTGCAAGCGCGGAAGCGGATCGAGAACTGGGCGGGCTGGATGATCGTGAATGTCGTCGCGGTCGGCGTCTATTGGGCGAAGGACCTGCGGTTGTATGCGGCGCTGTATGTCGTGTTCTTCGGGCTGGCGGTCGCGGGACACGTGGCGTGGCGGAAGACGCTGAGGGAGGAACCGGCGAATGCCTGAGATAAAACGCATCGCGATCTTCGGCACCGAGTCGACGGGCAAGACTTCGCTCGCGCAGCGGCTCGCGGCGCATTTCGGAGAACCGTGGGCACCGGAGTTCGTGCGCGAATTCTGGGATGCCCATGAAGGCAAGATCGAAGCCCGCGATCTCGGCACGATTGCGCTGGGGCAGATGGCCAACGAGGAACACGCGGCGAGGCGCGCGAAGCACGTGGTGTTTTGCGACACGGAACTCGTCACGTGCACGCTGTGGAATGACGCGCTGTTTCCCGGGGCGTGCCCGGCGTGGGTGCGCGAGGAGGCGGAGGAGCGCGCGCGCGGCTTCGCGCTTTACCTGTTGTGCGATGCCGACGTGCCATTCGCGCCGGACCCGCAGCGGTGCTTTCCCGATGTGGCATTGCGGGAGCGGGCGCGCGAACTCTGGCGCGAGGCTTTGGTGTCGCGCGGCCTGCCGTTCGCGGAAATCCGCGGCGAATGGCCCGAGCGCGCGCGCGTGGCGATTGCGGCGGTGGAGGCGATTCTCCGGGGGGCGGATGGCGAGCGATAGGAGCGGATTTATCCCGCGATGGCCGGCCGTCTTTTCCAAACCTCTGTCGCCTGTTCAAAGGCGTGTGCGATTTGGAGCAGTTCGAAATCAGCGCGATACCGTCCGACAATCTGGATGCCGACCGGCAGGCCATCGGCGGTGAACCCCGCCGGCACGGAGATCGCCGGGCAGGCGGTGACGGTGATGAAATACGCCGACTTCATCCAGGCGATGTAATGCTCCATCTTCGATCCGCTGATTTCCTTGGGCCAGTCGAGCTTCGCGTCGAAGGGCGGCACCTGGTTCACAGCGCAGAGCGTGAACTCATATTTTTGCTGAAACACGCGCATCCGCTCCATGATTTGCGCCTGGGTCGTCATCGCCCGGCTCAATTCGGCTGTGCTCACTTTGGCACCCGCCTCGATTTCGGCGATCGCCTCGGGTTTCATCTGGGCGCGATGCTCCGCGACCAGCGATCCTAGGCCGCTCCACGTCCGCCACGCGCGCAGGGTGAGAAACGCCTCGTCCGCTCCGCTGAGATCGGGGTGTGCGTCCTCGACGATGCATCCAAGGCGCTCAAAAATCGCGCGTTGTTTCTCCAGCACGGCGCGCACCGCCGGATGCAGCGGCAGCCCGCCCAGATCGGGGCACCACGCGACACGAACGTTCTTCAAATCCCGCCCGAGCGGCTTTGAAAACACGGCGGGATCGGATGGGTAACACGCAGGATCACGGGCATCGGGTCCGGCCATGGCGCCCATCAAAAACGCGATGTCATCGACGGTGCGGGCGAGCGGTCCCTTGACCGCGAGGTTGCCGAATGGCATCGCCGCCGGTGCGGTCGGAATCAATCCCACGCTGGGCCGGAAGCCGACGACGTTGTTGAAGTTGCCGGGATTCCGCAGCGAGCCGCCGAGGTCGCTCCCGTTGGCGATGGGCAGCATCCCGGCGGCGAGGGCCGCTCCAGCGCCACCGCTCGAGCCGCCCGCGCTTTTGGTCGGGTCGTAGGGATTGGTCGTCGTGCCATAGACCTTGTTATAGGTGTGCGAGCCCATGCCGAATTCGGGGATGTTCGTTTTCCCGATCGGCAGGACGCCGGCGTGGCGCAGCCGCTCGACGAGCACCGAGTCGGCCTTCGGCATGTCGTGCCGGAAAATCGGCGAGCCGCGGGTGAACGGAAAGCCGACCGCCGGATCGGTGTCCTTGATCGCGATCGGCAGTCCGTGCAGCGTCCCGAGCGTTTCCCCGCGGGCGCGGCTTTGATCGGCGGCGTCGGCCAGCGCGAGACACGGCGCATCGTCGAGCTTCGCGACGATTGCATTGAGCTTTGGATTGAGCCGCGCGATCTGGCGCAGGTGCGCGACCATGACTTCGCGCGCAGAGACGTTGCCGGTGCGGATCAACCGTGCGAGTTCGCGGGCGCTCGTGAAACAGAGAGCGTCGGAGCCCGATTCTGCGGCGGGTGACGCGGCGCGCGTGGGAAGTTGGACGGCGCGGCCGAGTGCGCCGAGGGCCACCGCAGAGCCCGCGGTGTGGAGGAAGGTGCGGCGGGTGCAGTTCAGGGTGGGCGCAGTTTTCATGGTTTGCGGTTTGAGGTGGAGCTTGCCCACACCGTTGCGGGCGTAAAGCCCGCCTCACAATTTCGGCCAACTGTGTCCATGCCGTGTGGAGGCCGGGCTTGCGCGGGGGGAGCGAGCCGCTAGCCTGCCGGCACCATGAGCGCCGCCGAAATCATCGAGCTGATCAAGAAACTGCCGCCGGAGGAGAAGGCGGAGGTGCGGGAGTTTTTGAAAAACGGGGCGGCCGATTCGGCACCGGTGGAGCGGAAAATTCGCTACATCTCGAACGAGGAGTTCGACAAGATCGCGCCGAAAATTTTCGCGGACAACCATGAACTGTTGCGCCGGCTGGCCCAATGAATGAGGGCGCGGACCCGCGATTTCTCACGCTCGACTTGGTGATGATGAACCATCGACGGTCGCTCGCTGAGCACGGCGGAATCGATGGCGTGAGGGATCCGGGAGCCGTGGAGTCGGCCTTGGCGGCTGGGCAAAACACGTGGCTTTATCGCGACGGGGATTCATTCGAAATCGCGGCGGCTTACGCGTTTCACCTCGCGGAATCGCAGGCGTTTCTCGATGGCAACAAGCGCACAGCAATTTCAAGCGCGTTGTTTTTTCTGGCGGCGAACGGAATCATGGGCGTGCCGAATCAATCCGAACTCTACGACGCCATGATCGCCATCGCCGACCGGCGGTTGGACAAGGCGGGGCTCGCGGCGGTGTTGCGGCGGCAGTTTCCGCGGCGCGCGTAGGCTACAGCGTTTTCAACCGGAAGCTGCGATACTCGATTGTCATCGGCGGGCCGACGTGGACTTGGACGCCGATCAGGCCTTCGAATTTGCGGTGCGCCACATCGTCGTCGATCACGATGCTCATCACGTGGCCGTTGAGGATGTGCGTGAGGACGTTGCCGCGGATGATGAGGTGGTAGTGGTTCCACTCGGCGCCGGTTTTGACGAAGGCCTTCAGCGCCTCGGGCTCGCCGAGCGAGGCGATGACGACGGGCTTCGCGCTCGCGCCGAGGTGCACCATCTCGCCGCGCTTGGCGAGAAACGTGCGGCCGCGCTCCTCGTAGTTCTGGCCGGTGTGTTTGCTTAGGCCGTCGATGTCGGCTTGGTAGCCGGCGAGCGACCACTTGGCGTCGGTGAGCTCGACGCTGCGGTAGTTGAGCCCGCTGTTGCCGCGGTCGGAGACGCGATACTCGACCTTCAGCTCGAAATCTTTCGGCGCGCCGCCGCGCCAGATGAGAAAGGTGTTTCGCTTGATGATCGTCTCCGGCGTGATTTGGCCGAAGATGCAGCCGTCCTGGACGCGCCAATATTTCGGATCGCCGTCCCATCCGTTGAGGGTCTTGCCGTCGAAGAGATCGACGAAACCGGCGTCGTTCGCGGCGGCAGGAGCAGCGGGCGTTTGCGCGGGCGCGGTGAGCGTGGCCGTAAGCAGGAGAGCGGCGAGCAGGGGGCGGGGGATTTTCATGGGCAGTGCCAGCGTGTCCGTTGCGGACGCCAGTGAAACATTATTTTCGACTTCACCGGAAGCGCGAGATTGCCTTGCGGCTCGCGTGCGCTCCGCTAGCGAGTCCACGTTCTGCGAACTCCCCCAACCCCCGACGATCCGCCCCATGAAAATCCGATTTGTTTCCGCTTTCCTCTTGCTGTGCCTCCTCGTCTGCGGCTCCGCCCTCCTTGCCCAGGCCCCGAAGGGCGGCGACAAGGGCGGCGAAAAAAAAGCCCCGCCGCCGAAGACGCCCGCTGACCTCGCGTTCGACGAGTTTGACAAGATCCGCAAGGAGCCGGGCCCGAAGGATCAGGCCCGTTTCCAAAAGGTGATCGCCGCCGGCGTCGCTTACCTCTTGAAGAACCCGACGCACGGAAAAGTGAACGAGGTGGTCCGGGAACTCGCGTTTTACGGCAACAACAATGTCGATTCCAAGCAGATGGCCCTGCGCACGTCCTATCTTTCGAATCTCCGTCTCGCAGTCACCAACGAGCGCTTCAAGGACGGCGTGAGCGAGCCGGCCGCCGCCGCGATGCTCGCCGTCGATGCGGCGTCGTATGATGCCGAAGTGCGCGCCGCGCCCAACCCGGCGGCTGGCCTGCCTGCGCTCCGCGAGAAGATCGACGCGCTGGCCGAGGCGCCACAGTCGGGCCGGTTGCTTTTCGATCGTGAGCGTTCCTATGCCCATCTGCTCATCGCGGTCTCGGGGTCCAATTTTACCAAGGCGGAGGAGCACCTGAAAAAAATGCTCACGCACGCCGACAAGGGCATCGCCGGCATGGCGCAGACCGAGCTCAACCTCATCGAAATCCGCAAGGTGCCCTACGACCTGAAGTTCACCGCGCTCGACGGCAAGGAGGTCGATCTCGCGCAGCTGCGCGGCAAGGTCGTCGCGCTTTATTTCTGGAGCGCCAGCAACAAGGGGTCGGTGACGAATCTGGAGGGACTCCAGCGCGTCATGTCCGACTACCGGAAGAAGGGCTTCGAGATCGTGACCGTGAATTTCGACAAGGAGGAGGATCGGCCGAAGGTTCTCGCCGCCATCAAGGAGGCCGGCCTCAAGTGGCCGGTGCACTTCGATGGCAAGGGCGCGAAGAACGCGTTCGCCCCGAAGCTAAACGTGACGGGCGTCCCGGCACTGCTCCTCTTCGATCAGAAAGGCATTTTGCAGACATCCATGCAGGGCCTGACGCTCACGCCCAATCTGCCCGCGAACCAGATTGAGGGCCAGTTGAAGCGCCTGCTCGAGCCACCGAAGAAGTGAGGGCGATACCGCGGAACCTTGCCGGGAAAACCGTTCGCCAGCCCGCCACATGAACGCGGATGCGCAGGTGCGCCCGGGCGACTTCGCCGAGCGCTTTGGCGGTGTGGCGCGGCTTTTCGGCAATGCCGGTCTCGAGCGGTTGCGCGCCGCGCATGTGTGCGTGGTCGGCGTCGGCGGCGTAGGCTCGTGGGTCGTCGAAGGTTTGGCGCGCAGCGGCGTCGGCGCGCTCACGCTCGTCGATCTCGATGATGTGTGTGTGACCAACGTGAACCGCCAGCTCCCCGCACTCGACGGCCAGATCGGGCGGCCCAAGGTGACGGTGCTCGCGGAACGCGTGCGCCTGATCAACCCGGAGTGCCGCGTGACGGAGGTGCGGGAATTTTTCACGGCGGGTTCGGCGGAGCGACTGCTGGCCCCGCGTTTCGATTTCATCGTCGATGCGGTCGACCGGATGTCGCACAAGGCGCTCTTGATCGCGGGCGGTCGCGAGCGCGGCGTGCCGGTGCTCACGGTGGGCGCGGCGGGCGGGCGACGGGACGCGGGCAAGATTCACGCGGGCGACATTGGCGAGGCGGGCGACGAGCTGCTGCGGCAGGTGCGAAAAAAACTGCGGCGCGATCATGGGTTCTCATCCGGCGCGCACCGCGGGATCACGCGCATGGGCGTGCGTTGCGTGTGGTCGACTGAGTCGCCGGTTTTTCCGTGGGCCGACGGCACGTGCGCAGCGCAGCCGGAGCCGGGCAGCACGCTGACGCTCGATTGCGAGACGGGCCTTGGCACGGCGGGGTTTGTGACCGGCGCGTTTGGCCTCCTCGCGGCGGGCGAGGTCGTGCGTGCGCTCACCGCGCCGGTCGATCAATAAAACAAGCGCTGAAAATTTTCCGCCACTTGGGCAGCCAGCGCCTCGACGGTGATGCTGCGGATTTGCGCGAGGGCGGCATAGGTGGCCGCGAGATTGGCGGGATGGTTCACGTGCTCACCCGCGGAGGTGTCGGGCAGCGTGAAGCGGCGGTGCGGCGCGGGGAGTTCCGTCGCGGGCGCGTCGGTTTCCACGAGAAGGCGCTCGATCGGGACGGCGCGAAACACCTCGGACTTGGCGTCATGCTTGGGTTGGAGAAATTCTCCGTTGTAGGAAAAATAGGCCCCGAGATCAGCGAAGGGCTGCACGAGTTCGATCGGGCCGCTGTAGGAGTGAAGCAGAAAACCGCGCGCGGGAAGTTTCGCCGTGCGGAGGAGATCGTGCAGCGCACCGATCGCGCGCACGCAGTGAATCGAAGCGGCGCGGTTCAGCTCGGTGGCGAGGGCGAGTTGCGTGGCGAAAACATCCGCCTGCTCGCTGAGCGGCGCGACGCGGAGACCCGCGAGCCGCGGATCGTCGGGGCGGAGGTCGTCGATGATCCAGCGGTCGAGGCCGATCTCGCCGACCTGGCTGGCGGGTTCGGCGACGAGGCGGGCGCGGAGCGTGTCGAGCCAGCCGGCCGAGCGGTTGCCCGCGTCCCACGGATGGACGCCGTAGCTGGGCAGAATCCAAGCGTGCTCGGCGGCGAGCGCGGCGACGACCGGCCACTCTTCCTCGCACGTGCCGTTGACGACCGCGCGGCGCAACCCGATCGCGCGCAGATCGGCGGCCACTTGGGCGCGGTGCGGGAGCAGGGCGGGGAAGTGGAAATGATTATGGGCGTCGTAAAGATTCATGAAATTGCAGCGCGCCGGATTCGTGGATCGCGGAGGTGATCGATTCCCTTGGGATGGCAGGCGTGTCCTCTGCGATCCTCATGATTCAGACGGTTGGGGTTTGCGCGCAGGCGCGGATGGCGGCGCGCACGGCGGCGAGGCCGTTTTGGCGGGTGGGGGATAGATGTTTCGTGAGCCCGAGTTCGGCGAGCGGATCGAGATCGGTGGAGGCGATTTCAGCGGCGGGCGCTCCGGTGAAGAAATCGCACAGAAACACGACGAGGCCGCGCACGAGCGGCGATTCGGCGTCGCCGCGGAAGTGGCAGTCCGGGCCGCGTCGTTCGCGGACGAGCCAGACCACGGAGACACAGCCATGCACGCGGTGGGTGTCGGTGCGGTCAGCGGGAGGCAGCGGAGGAATTTTTCGCGCGCGATCGATCACGGCGGTCAGCCGCTCGTGCGGGTCGTCGAACATCGCGAAGTCGTCGCGCAGGCGTTGGAGCCGCTCGGAGAGGAACACGCGGAGAGCGTGCCGGTCGGGGAAAGGCCGGCAAGCCCGCGCGTGGCACTTCAGCGCCGGGCCCAACGAGCCGTTATGAGAAGCCGGTGCCTACCATGACCGAAAACCTCCTGATTCCTCTGCCCGGCTTTACGCTGCCGGTCGATTTCCCGAGCCGGATCGGGTTCATCGACCTGGTCGATCATCAGTTGCGGAAACTGCGCGCCACCGGGCATTTCGTGCCGCCGCGTTTTTTCGGCTACTATTTTCAGTCGCGTGTGCCGATTGGGGTGGGAGGCAGCTGGACGGTGACGCTCGACGATGCGCGGCCGGTTTCGCTGCTGCCCGACTTGCTCGAGCGCGTGACGCGCGGAAAATATCGCATCGTGGGTCGCGGGCCGACGATCCCGCCCGATTTTCTTTTGGTGCATGATCGGCGCGACGGGGCGTGCTGGCTCTGGACGTTTCAGGAAGGGCTGCGCTTTGTGGAGTCGGCCGAGCCCATGTTGGGCGGCCGGGGTGGCGAAGAAGCGCCCAAACTCTCCGGACCGTAACCGGCCGAAAAAAAAGAAAGCCGCGACCAAATCGGCCGCGGCTTGTCTCGTGGATTCTTTCGGGGCGATTAGTTGTAGAACATCGCCTCGTTACTCTGGAAGAGGGCGTGCGCGAGCTTGGTCCAGGCATCCAGTGGCGCGTGCTTTTCATAGACGCCACCAACCTGGGTGTTGAAACGGCCCTGCCCCTTCTTGCCGGCCATCGCCATCATCTCGGGTTTTTTCGCGGCGATTTTGGCATCGCGCGGATTCGGGATCTGTTTCGCGGCGGGCGGCTCGTTGCCGGGCAGCACCACCTCGGTGCCGGTCGGATTAGAGTTCACGTATAGGAGGCCGAGTTCGACTTCCTGCCGCGTGGGCCAGCGCTGGAAGATCGCGAGGTAGAGCAGCGTGACGCGCTCCTGATCGCTTCCGACCTCGGCGAAGGCGGGGCGGTCGACGAGTTTGCGCGCGGTCTCGATCACCATGGGGCTGTTCATGAGAAACAGCGCCTGCTGGGGGACGAGCGTTTCGTAGCGGCGGCCCGAGGCGACATCCGGGCTCGGGAAATCGAACTGCGTGAGCAACTCCGCGGGATTGGTGCGATCGATGAGCGTGTAAACGGCGCGGCGCTTCGCGAAGCCCTCGCTGGAGATCGGCACCGGCTTGCCGCCGTAGGTGAGGTCGAGTTCGCCGGTGATGGCGAGGAGCGAGTCATGCACTTCCTCGAAATCCATCCGGCGAAGATTATAGCGCCAGAGGAATTTATTGTTGGGATCGAGCTCGGCGAATTTCGGGTTGTTGAGACTGCTCTGTTGGTAGGCGGCGCTGAGGACGATCAGGCGGTGCAGCGATTTGACCGACCACTTGTTTTCGACGAAGGTGGCGGAGAGCCAGTCGAGCAACTCGGGGTGCGTGGGAATCGAGGACATGTTGCCGAGGTCGTCGGGCGTCTCGACGAAGCCCGTGCCCCAGTGCTGTTGCCACATGCGGTTGACCATCACGCGCGCGGTGAGCGGGTTCTTCGGATCCGCGATGGCGAGCGCGAGCTCCCAACGGCCGGAGCCGTTGTGCCACTCGGGGCGCTTTTTCGGATCGGGGGAGAGGATTTCGAGGAAACGGCGCGGGACGATGTCGCCCTTGTTGGCGGCTTCGCCGCGGAGGAGGACGTTGTAATCGCGCGAGCGCGGCACGTCGTAGAGGGCGTTGACACGCGGCGGCGCGCCAGCGTGCTTCTGCTCAAGGTCACCGATATCGGTCTGGAGCTGGCGGGTGTCGCGCTGGAGCTTCTGCTGCATTTCCCGTCGCGAGGTGTCCATTTTGGCCGCGGCCTTGCCCTTGCCGGAGTAAGAGCGGCGGAATTCCGCCTGCCGCGCGTTCAACTCCGTCTGGCGTTTGTCGAGCTCTGCGGACTTCGCCATGTAGTCGAGCAGCTCCTCGGTCTGTGGCAAATTGGCTTTCTGAGTCGGGAGCTGGGCGGGCTGGATGCTGTTGGCGAAGACGCCGTAGAGAGAATAGTAGTCCTTCGTCGGAATCGGATCGAACTTGTGATCGTGGCAGCGAGCGCAGGCGACGGTGAGCCCGAGAAAGGCCTTCGTCGTCACATCGATTTGATCGCCGATGATGTCGTCCTTGCGGCCGTTGAACTGGTTGCCGAGCGTGAGAAAGCCCTCTGCTGCGAGCGGCCAGCGGGTGTCGACGTTGCGATTGGCGGTGACTTCGACGGCGGGCAACTCCACGGCCGGATCGAGGGAGCCGGCGACGTTTTTGCCGACCGAGGTCGGGCGCGCGGGCGGAGTGGCGGTCTTCGACTTGGCCTGCTTCTCGATGTAGTTCGACAAGTAGTCGCCGGCGATCTGAGCGATGATAAACTTGTCGTAGGGGAGATCGGCGTTGAAGGCGTTCATCACCCAGTCGCGGTAGGTCCACGCGTGCGGGTAGCGCAGGTCTTCCTGGCCCTTGGCGTCGCCCTTGGTGTCGGAGTAGCGCGCGACATCGAGCCAGTAGCGCGACCAGTGCTCGCCATACTGTGGCGAGGCCAAGAGCCGATCCACGACCTTGGCATAGGCGTCGGGCGAGGTGTCCTTAACGAAGTTCTGCACCTCAAGCGGGTGCGGAGGCAGCCCGGTCAAATCGAAATAGATGCGGCGGATGAGCGTGGCTTTGTCGGCGGGCGCGTTGGGCGTCATGCCGTTGGCCTCGAGCTTCGCGAGGACGAAATTGTCCACCGGATTTTTTACCCACGCGGTGTTTTGGACGGTGGGGAGCGCGGGCTTTTGCACCGGCTTGAAGGCCCAGTGATTTTTGCCGACGCCAGCGTAGGCGACGCTCGAGCCCTTCGCGACGTTGCTGCGCGGATCGGGCGCGCCGCGGCGCACCCATTCCGTGAGATCGGCTATCTGTTGATCGGAAAGTTTTTCGCCCTTGGGCGGCATCTGCAGATCCTCGTCTTTGTAGCGGACGGCTTGGATGAGGAGCGATTTGTCGGGATTGCCGGCGACGATGGCGGGGCCGGTGTTGCCGCCGTGGAGGAGGGCCTCGCGCGTGTCGAGCAGGAGGCCGCCCTTTACTTTGTCGCTCTCCTTGCTGTGGCACTTGTAGCACTTGTCGGCTAGGAGCGGGCGGATCTTCGTTTCGAAGAACTGGAGATCGGCGGGCGAGAATTTCGCCGGGGTGTCGGCGGCGCGTAGCGCAGCGGTCGCGAAAAGGGAGAGGACCAAAGCGACCAAAGGAACGAAAGGGACGCGGCTCATGGCGTTCAGGCGAGAATCGGTTTGACGACGTTGCCCGCGACATCGGTGAGGCGGAAATCGCGGCCGTTGAAGCGATACGTGAGCTTGGTGTGATCCATGCCCATGCACTGTAGGATCGTGGCGTGGAGATCGTGCGGGTGGACCTTGTCCTTCACGGCGGCGCCGCCGAACTCGTCGGTCGCGCCGTGGACGGTGCCGCCCTTGATGCCGCCGCCGGCCATGACGACGGAGAAGGCCTTGGCGTTGTGATCGCGGCCGGCTTTTTCAGTGTCGGCGCTGTTGCGGTCGCGCGTGGGTTTGCGGCCGAACTCGCCGCCCCAGACGATCAGTGTGGAGTCGAAGAGCCCGCGTTGCTTGAGGTCGGCGATGAGGGCCGCGAGCGGTTGATCGATTTCGCCGGCCTTGGCAGTCAGGCGCGTCTGGATGTCTTGGTGGTGGTCCCAGCCGTTGTGCCAGACTTGGACGACGCGGACGCCGCGCTCAACCAGGCGGCGCGCGATGAGGAGTTGCTTGCCCTGTTCGCTCGGGCCGCCGCGCCCGCCGCCTGGACCTGCGATGCCGTAGGCTGCGCGGGTGACGTCGGACTCCTTGTTGATGTCGAAGGCATCCATCGCCTCGGTCTGCATGCGAAAGGCGATTTCGTAGCTCTGCAGGCGCGTCTCGAGCGCGGCGTCGCGCTGGAGATTTTGCGCGTGGATTTCGTTCAACTGATGAACGAAGTCGAGCTGGCGGCGCTGCTCGACCTTGCCGACATAGCTGTTGCGGATGTTCTGAATCATCTGCGGCACGGAGGGCGCCTGCGTGTTGATGCTGGTGCCCTGAAAGACGCCGGGGAGGAAGGCGGAGGAGTAGTTGGCCGCGCCGCCCGGAGGGAGACCGCCGCCGCGGAGGGCGATGAACCCCGGGAGATTTTGGTTTTCGGTGCCAAGGCCGTAAACGAGCCACGAGCCCATGCTGGGCTTCGAGATGCGGAGCGAGCCGGTGTTCATGAACACCGTGGCGACTTCGTGCGCCGGGATGTCGGTCCACATCGAGCGGATGACCGCGAGGTCGTCAGCGTGCGCGGCGGTCTTCGCGAAAACGTCGCTG
>JANXSC010000158.1 GCA_025352845.1 Opitutaceae bacterium | reverse complement strand
GAAGACGAGGCCAAGGCTTATTTCTCTGTCCAGCCGCCCGAGGCCGGATCGAACATCCTGCCCCTGGCATTGGAGTTCCGGTAAAGTTGTTCCTTTTCTGTTCCTCGCCCGCGCCGTTCGGAAATTCTCAGGTTCACCAGTGCGGGTTCGAGTCCCGCTGCCGGTACCGCTTTGGGCGGGTTGAAACAGCTTGAACCAGTCCCGCCCCTCTGATGGCGCGCAAAAAGGGAATACGCGTTTCGTTTCAGACTTTTTGGAACCGTGAATTCCTGTTCCGTTTTGTTCCTCTCAGCTCGTCCGCTGAAGCGGATACGTGATGCCGTTCACTTCGGCGGCGATGCCGGGCCAGAGTTCGTAGAGGAACACAGGATCGTCTTCGCCGCCGGTGAGCGCGCTGGCATTGATGCCGAGCGCTTTTGCCGCGGCGATGCTCGCTTCGCCGTCCTTGCTGCGCGGGCCGCTGTCGGCGACGACGCACTCGACGCTGCGGCCGGTGCGCGTGTCGGTGATACGTGCCTTGCAGCCGAGGACGACGCCGGCGACTCCGCGGATGATCTGCGGCGGCACGACGATGAAGGGCACGCTCTCGGCATCCACGTAGCGGCGCGGGTCGGTCTCGTCGCGTTGGCTGCCATCGTCATGCGCGAGGTGCAGCGACGTGGCGGAAACGTAGAAGCCAGGCGCGGGATCGTCCGGCCCTTGGATGACCGGCGAGCCGTGGCGAGTCACGCAGCCGTACCAATCGGAGCCGGTGTGCGCGTTGCGCAGATCGTCGAGGCCGCTGCGATTGTCGGGGTGGTAGGCGCGGTAGGCACCGTCGGCATCAATGTCGAGGTCGCCCTTGAAGTGCACGCGGCCGTCGTCGTCCTCGATGATGTCGGAGCGGTAGCCTTCGCCAGTGAGCGTTGCGAGGATGCGTGGCATGGTCAGAGCAGTTTGAGAAACGGGAAGTACTGGCGGGCGACGAAGAAGGCGGCGACGAGCGCGACGGTGCCGAGCCATGTCCAGAACCAGCGCCACTTCCATTTGCGCTGCACCGCGACATCGGCCTCGGCTTTGGCGGCGCGGGAATTTGCGGCATCGAGGGCGGTCTGCACTTTGCCGGACTCGACGAGCGCGGTGAGGTGGGCGTCGTGCTCGACTTCGAGATCGTGCTGCAAGGAGAGCGCACGTTCCTCGGAGGCGCGGACGATCACTTGCAGATGTCGCACGGTGCGCGCGATGTCCTCGGCGGAGACGCGGGAGAGATCGAGCGCCAGCGCGGGCGGCGCGTCGAACGGCTCCGGCGCGCAGTAGAGCGCTTCAGTCGCGAATCCCCACCACAGGATCGGCCAGAGCAGGAGGCGGGCAACGCCCAACGTCCAACGTCCAACGTCCAACGTCCAAAGGAAGACGGGTCTCATGGGGTGCTCCATCCGGCGCGGCGGACTTCGGTGGCGGGCCGCAGATAGTCCGCCGGCGTGCGGTGCAGATCGGTGCGCTCGACTTCCGGCGGACGGCGGTGTTGTTCGAGCCAGCGGAGGATGACGGTGGCCTTGCCGTCGGCGCGGCTGAGATTCGCGCGGAGGAAGGTGACGTCTTCGCGCGCGGAGGCGTTCGCGGCTTCGGCGGTGGCGAGATCTCCGGAGAGTGCAGCGGTCTCACGGCCGGCCGTGCGCGTGCTGCAAGAGACCAAGGCGAACGCGGTGCAGATGATGAGGGCGAGAATGCGGAGCTTCATGCGTGCGGGGTGCAAACTCAGCGGCACTGTCAAAGCGGCACGTCGTCCTCGATGTCGGGCGGCTCGCGGAATGGCCGGCGCTGTTCGCGGCGGCGCTCGATGCGCGGGAGCGTGAACACGAGCACGAGACCGATGATGACGAAGCCGGCGACGTGCGCGGCGAAGATCCGCCATGCGTGAATGACGCCGTCCCGGCATCCGGAGAGCGCGAGCGGTGCGAGAAATGCGAGCGTGCGTTTCATTTGCCGGGGGCTTTGCCGAGCTTGCGCTTCGCGGGCTTGCGGGCGGGCGGCGGGGTGAGGTAGCCGAGTTCGCTGAGCTTCAGGATGACGGCTCCGGCGACCTCCTTCATCAGCTTCTCCATGTCGGCGCTCGCGCTCTGGCGGGCGTGCGTGTTGCTCTCGAGCGCCGCCGTGTTGGCCGTGAGCGTCTTCACCATCGTCTCCTGGATGGCGGCGCGCTCGTCGGCGATGCGGGTGACGAGGCTTTCGAGCTGTCCGATGTAGCGCGTGCGATCCGCGGTGGAGGCGGCGCGCTCCATCTTCGCATCCACGATGAAGGAATCGTGTTGGTCCATCGTGGCCTTGAGCTGCTTGGCATGATTGACGATGAGGAGGCGGAAGAGGAAGACGAGCGCGGTGACCAAGCCGGTGCCGACGGTGATGAGGATGCTGAGGGGCAGCTCGATCACCCCGCTGGCAGCGGGCGAGACTTGAGCGATGGGTGCGGCGAGCATCACGCTCACCTCGCACTGTCAACGGATGG
>JANXSC010000156.1 GCA_025352845.1 Opitutaceae bacterium | reverse complement strand
GTAGCCGTCGCGGCCGGAGCCGTAGACGACGGGCGCGTCGAACTGTTCCTCGGTGGCGTTGAGCTCCATGAGGAGTTCGAGCACCTTGTCATACATCTTGGCGGGCTCCGCGTTTTCGCGGTCGATTTTGTTGATCACGATCACGACCTTGAGCCCGTGGGCGAGGGCCTTGCGGAGCACGAAGCGAGTCTGGGCCTGCGGGCCGTCATAGGAATCGATCACGAGCAGCACGCCATCAACCATGCGGAGGGCGCGCTCGACCTCGCCGCCGAAGTCGGCGTGACCAGGGGTGTCGACGATGTTGATGATCTTGTCCTTCCAGTGGACAGAGGTGTTCTTCGCCTTGATCGTGATGCCCTTTTCCTTTTCGAGGTCCATGGAATCCATGGCCCGCTCCTCGACGCGCTGATTGGCGCGGAAAACGCCGCCCTCCTTGAGGAGCTTGTCGACGAGGGTAGTCTTACCGTGGTCAACGTGGGCGATGATGGCGATATTGCGGATGCTCTGGTTCATTGGCGGGCGCGTTCGGATGTTGGAAAAAGAGGCCCAACGTGCGCGCCGCCTGAAACGAAGGCAAGGCCGAAGGCGGCGGATGCGAAAACGCCTGCGTGCCGAAACGGTGAGGACGCAAACGGAGCGGCGGTTTCCTAACCGCCGTGCGGATCATTTCATTTATTCTCTGCGCTTGGGAAAGCGCCGCTCCGGCGAACGAAACCTCAGGGCGTGAATTTCCGCTCCTTGAACCAATAAAGCAGCTGATCGCCCCACGGCGGCGCGGGGCGGTCGGGTCGGCCAAGGCCGAGGCCGTGCGCGCCTTTTTCGTAAACGTGCAGCGAGACGGGCACGCCCGCTTTGCGCAGGGCGGCGGCGAAGAGCAGCGAGTTTTCCACGGGCACGGCTTTGTCTTCGAACGTGTGCCAGAGGAAGGTCGGCGGCGTGTCCTTCGTGACCTGGAGTTCGTTGGAGAGCAGCTGCACGAGTTCGGGGGCGGGATTGTCGCCGAGGAGATTCTTGCGCGAACCCGCGTGGGCAAACTCTCCGAGCGAGATCACCGCGTAACACAGCACGGCGAGATCGGGGCGGGAGCTTTCGCGCTCGATGGCATCGGTGGCGTCAGGTTTGCCGGCGTCGAAGTGCGTGGCGATGGTGGACGCGAGGTGGCCACCGGCGGACGAGCCGATGACACCGATGCGGGCGGGGTCGAGGCCGTCGCGCTTGGCGAAGGTCCGCACGAGCCGCACCGCGCGGGCGGCGTCGTTGAGCATCGCGGGGTGGCGATAGCCGTTGGAGCCGAGGCGATATTTGAGGACGTAGGCGGAAATACCATGCGCAGCGAAAAATTCCGCGTAGCCCGTGCCCTCGTGCTCGGCGAGACCACCATAGCCGCCGCCGGGCAGGACGATCATCGTCGCGCCATTGGCTTTGCCAGCAGCGGGGAGGTAAGGCGTGAGCGTGGGGATGTCCTTCGCGGTTTCGCCGCGCGCGTCTGGTGCCGCGCCTTCCCAGAGGCGAATCGGGCCGAGGATGAGAGGGTAGGGCGTGGGAGAGGCCGGGGCCTTATCAGCAGCGATGCCGGTGGCGGGAAGGGCGGCAAGCGCCACGATGATGATGAGGTTTGAGCAATAAGGGGGCATAAGGGGGCATGGAAAATCCACCGGCGAGCGCGCGGTCACAAGACATGATTTCGCGCTCGTGGCGTGACGGTTCGGTGCGCATGCGGCAGGCGGACGCGAGCGAGAAACAAAAAAGGTCGCGGAAGTTCTTTGGCAGGTTGACTGGTTGATGTCCGGACCATCAAGCCCAGAGCCGCGATGTGTCGCCCGCCTCGACCATTGCCACCGGAGCACCGACTGTCTGGCTCACCCGGGCTGACTATCATTGCCCGCGGCAGCACCAGGCAGCCGTTCGATTCTGAGGTCGTCGCCTTCATTTCCGCCGCAAGCCGCACTTTTTTCAGGCGCGGATTTCTGCCCTGGCAGCGCCGGCTGGTTGACGTGCGGTCGCTGTGCCCGACTGTGCAGGGCTTCCTCGCACGCCTACTCGCGCATTTGCCGGAGCGGTCCGCAATCTCCGCCGAGGAGTTCCATTCGCTCCGGCAAGCACCTCGCAGCCCCGCTGAAAAAATGCGGCATCCCAGAATAATTTCTGGGATGCCGCATGAAATTTTTAACCCACGAATTTTATTTTAGTTGGTTACAATCACGGGGAAGTAACAACCACGCTCATCTCAGCGGCCAACGGCGGTCCATTAAACGTCTTTGGGGTCAAGACCAGCCGGAAGGTATATACTCCTGGGACAAGTGAGGTGGACCCCGATCGTTGGACAGCGGATCGGGTAAATTAAGTTATGAGAGACAAAGGCGCTTTGGATGCCCTGGCCGACTCCGAGGACAGGAGCCGAAGAGCTTGCCGCAGGAGTCG
>JANXSC010000145.1 GCA_025352845.1 Opitutaceae bacterium | reverse complement strand
TAAAAATGGCTGCCGCGGTTGTCGATGCCGGCGCCGACTTTGCGGGCGGGGCTCTTGTCGTGCTCGAGGAATTTGCCGTTCGCCTCGTCGAGGGTCTCGGCGAGGACTTTCGCCTTCGCGTGGTTTTGCGTGATGCCGAGGTGCTCGAAGCTCGCGGCGAGCGCGAAGAATTCGCCGAGGCTGTCCCAGCGGAGGAAGTTTTCCTCGGTGAATTGCTGCACGTGTTTCGGCGCGGAGCCGCCGGCGCCGGTTTCGAAGTGGCCGCCGCCGTTCATCAGCGGGACGATCGAGAGCATCTTCGCGCTCGTGCCGACTTCGAGGATCGGAAAGAGGTCGGTGAGGTAGTCGCGGAGGACGTTGCCGGTGACGGAAATCGTGTCCTGCCCGGCCTTGAGGCGCTCGAGCGTGGCGAGGCACGCGGCGGCGGGCGCGAGGATCTTGAGGTCGAGGCCGGCGGTGTCGTGCTGGGCGAGATAGGTTTTAACCTTGGCGATGATCTGCGCGTCGTGCGCGCGTTTTTCATCGAGCCAGAAAATCGCGGGCATGCCGGAGAGGCGGGCGCGGTTGACGGCGAGTTTCACCCAGTCTTGCACGGGGGCATCCTTGGTCTGGCAGGCGCGCCAGATGTCGCCCTCGTCGACTTCGTGTTCCAGGAGCACGCGCGGCGGTGTAGCCGGGGTCGCTGACCCCGGGCCGGCCTCAGCGAGGCCGGCTACATTCGCCGGAATTTCGACGACGCGGATGGTGCCTTTGCCGGGCGCGACGAAGGTTTTGTTGTGCGAGCCGTATTCCTCGGCGGCTTGCGCCATGAGGCCGACATTGGGGACGGTGCCCATGGTCTTCGGGTCGAACGCGCCGTGCTTTTTGCAGAAGTCGATCGTGGTCGCGTAGACGCCGGCGTAGCAGCTGTCGGGGATGACGCAGAGCGTGTCCTGGCCCTTGCCGGCGGCATTCCGCATCTGGCCGGAGGTGCGAATCATCGCGGGCATCGAGGCATCGATGATCACATCGCTGGGGACGTGGAGATTGGTGATGCCTTTTTCCGAATTCACCATCGCGACGGCGGGGCGCGCGGCGAACACGGCCTTGATGTCGGCCTCGATGGCGGCGCGCTGGTCGGCGGGGAGTTTTTCGAGTTTGGCGAGGAGATCGCCGAAGCCGTTGTTCAGATCGACGCCGAGGGAGGCGAGGGTGGCGAGGTGCTTCGTGAAAAGATCCTTGAAGAACACGCGCACGCAGAGGCCGAACATGATGGGATCGGAGACCTTCATCATCGTGGCCTTGAGGTGGACGGAGAAGAGGACGTCGTCCTTCTTCGCGCGGTTCAACTGCTGTGCGAAGAACGAGCCGAGCGCGCGCTTGCTCATGAACGTGGCGTCGAGGATCTCGCCGGCCTTGAGCGTGGTCTTTTCCTTGAGGATGATGGTTTCGGTAGGTTTTGTAGCCGGGGTCGCTGACCCCGGAGCGTTGGATGAACCGGGGTCGGCGACCCCGGCTACAACGGAACCGGCCGCAACAGCGGGCTTCGCCGGAACGAACTCGATGCGCACGGTGGTCGCGGCGGCGACGGTGACGGACTTCTCATTCGAGAAGAAGTCGTCCTTGCCCATCGTCGCGACGGAGGTCTTCGAGGTCGGTGACCACGCGCCCATGGAGTGCGGGTGGGCGCGGGCGTAGGCCTTCACGGCCTTCGGCGCGCGGCGGTCGGAGTTGCCCTCGCGGAGGACGGGATTCACGGCGGAACCGAGGACTTTGCCGTAGCGGGCGCGGGCGTCTTTCTCGGCGTCGGTCGTCGGCGTCTCGGGGAAATCAGGAAGCGCGTAGCCCTTGGCCTGCAGCTCGGCGATCGCGGCCTTTAATTGCGGGACGGACGCGGAGATGTTCGGGAGCTTGATGATGTTGGCCTCGGGCTTGAGCGTGAGCGCACCGAGTTCGGCGAGTGCATCCGGCACGCGCTGCTCGGCGGGAAGCTTGTCCGAGAAATTGGCGAGGATGCGACCGGCGACCGAGATGTCGCGCGTCTCCACGTTGATGTCCGCGTGCTTCGTGAATGCCTGCACAATCGGCAGCAGCGAATAGGTGGCGAGCGCGGGCGCTTCGTCGGTCTTGGTGTAAATGATGGTCGGTTTCACGGCGGGCATGTTTGGGAAAATAGTCGTGCAGCTAACGAGCCCGGCGCGGCGCGGTCAAAAGCAATTCCTGCGCATTGCTTGCCGCGCACGAGCCGCGGGGAAAACTCCGCTACGCCTTCACCCGGCGGCGCAGCTCCTCGGTGTCGAGAGTCTCGAAAAGTTTGATGATGTTCGGATACCACCGCTCGTGATAGCCGAAGCCGCCGTGGCGCAGCTCGTCGAGCGCGGCCTCGCGCGTCCAGTCTTGGAACACGATGCGATAGGCGGCGACGACGGCACCCGTGCGGTCGCTGCCGTGCCAGCAATGCACCAGAACGGGCTTCGCCGCGGTGCGAATCAGGCGGAGCGCGGCGACGAGATCGTCGAGCGTGACTTCGCCCGCATCCATGCGGTGCAGGTAGGGTGCGAATCCCGCGCGCTCCAGCGCCTCAGAATCGGTGTGATGGCGGCGCAGGTTGAGGATCGAGCGGATGCCGAGGGTGCGCAAATCGGGGATGTCATTCTTCGTGGGTTGCTCGCAGCGGTAAAGTTCGTCGCTCACGGCGTAGCAGTTTTCCAGTTTCGCATTGATGACGGGCGTGGCCCAAGTGTGGGGGCGGATGCGCGCGGTGGGCTCGGCGGCATGAATGAGGACGGTCGAAAGCACAGCAACCCAGGATGCGACGCGGCGCAGATTCATGCGCGGACCCTACTGGCGGCGCGGGAAGGCTCAAGCGCGCGAAGATTTTTGTTTTTGCGTGCAGCGGATTGGTGGAGTGAGGTGACAGTGCCCCATGAAAACGCCTCCCCGTTTCTCGTCCGCTCCGATCACGTTCGCTCTTGCGGCGCTTGTATCTGCCGTCGTCGCGCCCCTTACCGCCCAAATCGACACCGTGCAGACCATCGCGCCCGGCGTTTACTTTCACCAGGGCGATCTGCGCCGCGGCCACAGCAACAACGGCTGGATCGTGTTTGCCGACTACGTGCTCGTGATCGAGGCGAACTTTCCGTCGGGCGCGAAGGTCGTGATGCCGAAAATCAAGGAGACCTCGGACAAGCCCGTGCGCTTCGCCTTCAACACGCACCACCACGGCGACCACGCCTACGGCAACCAGCTCTGGGCCGATGCGGGCGCGACCATCGTCGCGAACCAGGGCGCGCTCGACGAAATGAAAACCGCCGAGACCGGATTCTTCGGCGGGTCGCCCGGACGCTGGGAAGGCGCGGCGAAGAACCGGCCTGATGTCGCCGAGACGAAACTCAAGCCGCCCTCCCTGCTCTTCCCGCGGGAGATGGCGTTCGACGACGGCCAGCGCCGCGTGGAGCTGAAATGGCTCGGCGTCGCGCACACCAAGGGCGACGGCTTCGTCTGGCTGCCCAAGGAAAAAATTTTCTTCACCGGCGACGCCTGCGTGAACGGCCCGCACAATTTCGTCGGCGACGGCAACATCGCCGAGTGGATCAAGACGCTCGAGGCCGCGAAAAAACTCGGCGCGGAAAAAGTCGTGCCCGGTCACGGGCCCATCGGCGGACCGGAAGTGCTCGTCGATCAGCAGCGGTATTTCGTCGAGCTGCAGCGGCGGATCAAAGCGCTCGCCGATGCGAAGAAATCTCCCGCCGACGTGAAGGCCGCGCTGCCCGCGATGGCGACCGAGCTGAAGGCGATCGCGAACATCGCGCGCTTCGTGCCCGTTTCCCTCGCGGCACACGCGGAGAAAATCTACGTCGAACTCGGCGGCGCGCCTTTCCCCAAATGAGATTCGCGACTGCTTTCGGTAGGGCGGGCTTCAGCCCGCCTCGGAGATCGATTACCGCACGAAGGCGGGCTGAAGCCCGTCCTACGGCCGGAGCATTTCGCGGGCGGTGGGTGCTGGCACTTTAAAAGACTACGACAAGCTCGCGGTGCTGACGGAGGAGCAGAAGAAATTGATTCGCGACACACACACGCGAACACCGACACGACAACGACAATCACGCGACGCATCCGCAGGTGGAATATCGGGCGCGAGTGTTCGTTGCGCTCGGTGATCCGAAATATCGCGCCGCCTGCGGGCGCGGGATCGAGTTCATGCTCGCGGCGCAATATCCGAACGGCGGTTTTCCGCAATGGTGGCCGAAGACCGGCACGATCGCGAAGCGGATTACGTTCAACGACGGCGTGATGATGGGTATCCTCAACGTGCTGAAGGACGCGGCTGACGGTGCGCTGCATTTCGTGCGGCTCGCGGAGCCGGTCCACGCCCGCGCGCGTGAAACGGTGGCGGACGGCGCGGACTGCATTTTGAAAATGCAGATCGTTTCGCAGGGCGTGCGCAGCGGCTGGGGCCAGTAGCACGACGATGTGACGCTGGAGACCGTCGGGGCGCGGACCTTTGAGCTGCTGTGCATCTCGCCGGCCGATACGACGGCGGTCGTGCAGTTTCTCATGCGCACGGAAAAAACCGTCATTCGAGATCGGGCGAGCGATCGAGAGCGCGGTCGCGTGGTTGAAAAAAATTTAGCTGAACGGCATCCGCTTCGAGCGCGTCACCGCCCCGCCGAAGAATTTACCCTGCACAACGCCGATTTCAATGTGGTCGTGGTGCACGACGAGAAGGCCCCGTCCCTCTGGGCGCGAACCGTCGAGCCCGGCACCGACCGTCCGATCTTCGCGCACCGCGATGGGAAAAAAGTTTACCCGCTCGCCGAGGTCGATCGCGAGCGCCGCACCGGTTCGGGGTGGTATGTCGCTACGCCGCGGACCGTGCTCCAGCGCGATTATCCGAGGTGGCAGGCGCGGATCGCGGCGCGGTGGGGAGGAGGCTCGCGCAGGGAGAGCGCGGACGACCTACGGCTGCGCCGGCACAAACGGCCCGCGCCGGGCGCGCGCCGCGTGCGGCAGCCTGGAGTGCCGGCGATGCGGCTGGAGTGGCAGCGGGCTGCGCCGAGGCGATGGCGATGAGCGCGATCCAGCCAAGGCCGAGGGTGGGATTTTTTTTCACGGGGAAAATTTTGAAAGGACGGAAAACCGCGACGGCGGGCGGGCTCAGGCGCGCATTTTTTTCCAAGTTGCGAGGCAGCGCTCGGCCGTCTCGAATTCGGAAAAACGGCTGCCTTCCTGTTCCATGAGATAATACTCGACGCCGCCGACCGCCTCGGCGGTCGCGAGAATTTCCTTCCACGGCGTGACGCCCTCGCCGAAGAGAACGCGGTAGCCTTTCTCCTCCGGCCGCGTGCCGGGCGCCCAATCCTTCAGGTGGACGCTCTGGATGCGGCCGGGGTTGGCCTTGATCCACGCGATGGGATCGGCGCCGGCTTCGATGCAGGTGCCGACATCGAATTGGAGCACGAATTCCTGCGGCGTGTTCGCGGCGAGGATGTCCATGATGCGCGTGTCGCCGTCGACCTTGGCCCACTCGCTGGCGTGATTGTGGAAGCCGGCGGTGAGGCCGTGCGGCGTGAGCGCCTCGGTCGCCGCGGCGAGATCGCCGGCGAGTTTTTTCCAGCCCTCGGCGCCGTTGGTGCCGCGCGGGGCGGCGGCCATCACGAGCGTTTTCGCGCCGAGGATTTGGTTGAGCTCGATGCCTCGCGCCATCGTCTCGCCCGCGGTGAAGGACTGGATGTGGTTGTGCGTCGAGTAACAGCGCAGCCCGACATCATCCATGATCGCGCGGACTTGTTTCGCGTAGGGAAACGTCCACGCGAAATACGGGGCATAGAACTCGACGACTTCATAACCGATTTTGGCGACCGTCTGGAGCGTCTTCGGGAGATCCTTCGTCAGCTCGGCACGCACGGCATAGAGTTCGATGCCGATCGGATATTTTTTTCTCGTGACGATGGCGGCCGGTGCGGTGCCGGCAGCGGCTGCGCCGGTGAGCGAGCGCAGGGCGAAGGCGGCGGGGATCGCGGCGGTCGTGGCGAGAAAATTACGGCGGGTAAGGGGCGGCAATGCGATGGACATGTGGGTTGGGTGGGAGAAAGACGCTGACGAGGGTAAGTGGGAGCCGGACGCGGGCGCGACCGCAGCGTTGCGCAGGTTAGCGGGATTTCGCAATTGCACGCACACGAAGAATCCAGACATAAACCTCAAATTCGTCCGCCTGGCGAAACGAGTCCCCGAGCAAAGCGTCCTGCGCGCGTTCCTTCCCCTGATCGCGAAATGCGAATTTCGCTCTACCCCAGCACCCCGTTATCACCCCTATGAGTTCTGCCATACCCCGTTCGGTCGCGCACCGTCGCTGCCTGCTTGTTACCATCGGCCTCGGTGCCCTCGCGGCCCTGGCCAACGCGCAGACCGCATCCACCGCAGCCAACGCTGCGCCCAAAAGCGAGACCGTCTTGCTTAATCCTTTCGAGGTCTCGACCGCGAAAGACACCGGCTATGCCGCTGACAGTTCGCTTGCCGGCGGTCGCGCGAACACCCCGCTCAAACTCACGCCCGCTTCAATCTCGGTGATGACGACGCAGTTCATGGATGACATGAACGTCACCAACCTCCTCGACGCCATCGGCTGGACGGTGAACGTCGAGACGCGCACGCAGGAGAGCCTCAACCAGGGGCCGTTCGGCTCCTTCGAGATGAATTTCCGCAACAGCGGCGGCGCGGGAAATTATCCGACACGCAACTATTTCAGCTTCCTCTTCAACTCCGATGCCTACAATTCCGAGCGCTACGAGTTTTCGCGCGGTCCCAATTCGCTCCTCTTCGGCAGCTCCTCCATCGGCGGCCTCTCGGGTAATCTCACCAAGATGGCGCGCTTCGGCGTCCGCCGCGGCGAGGCGCGCTTCATCGCCGATTCCTACGGTGGCTGGCGCTCCGCCGTCGATTACAACTACGGCATGGACAAATTTGCGCTGCGCTTCAACGGCCTCGTCCAGCGCTACAAGGGGTTTCAGAACGGCACGTTTACCGATGTGGATGCGTTTCACATTGCGGCTTCCTACAAGCTCTTCGCCCGGACCCAGGTGCGCGCCGAGTTTGAGCACAACGATCAGCGCGAGGTGCTTTACAACCGCTACTATCAGGAGAACGCCTCGCTCTGGGATCGCGTGAGCGTCAACACCGACAACTCCGCGCTCGGCAACAACGCGGGCCTCGGCACCCGCGGCCTCACCCAGATCAGCGCGACCAACAGCTACCTCGTTTATTCGCTGAACAACCCCGGCGCCGGCATCCTCGACTACCGCGGCAACCAGTATCGCTCCACCGGCACCGGCTACCGCATGCCGTGGCAGGGCCGCACCGACATCCCGAATTTCGCGCGGCTGCCCTCCAAGGATTTTCGCCTTGGGCCGGCCGATGCGCGCGCGCAGAAGGTTTTGAACAGCACAATGGTCTTCATCGACCACAGCTTCAGCGACAACTGGTTCGCCCAGATTGCCGGCGCGACGCACGTCTATGGTCCCACGGAGGAGACGACCGACCAGACCGGCGCGACCTATTTCATGGACGTCAATCGCCTGCTCCCGAACGGCCAGACCAACCCGAACTACCTCAAGCCCTACGCCGAGGTCACGATGGGCCGCCAGTATCAGGAAAACACGAGCCAGGACGTGCGCGTGCTCACCTCCTTCAAGTTTGAGCAGCAGAAAATCTTCGGCCTCAACCTCGATCTCAAGCAGCGCTTCAGCGTGATCGGCGGCCTGCGCCGCGGCACGTTCGAGATGTTCACGCGCGCCACGCGCTGGATCAACAATCCCGCGCAGCTCAACCCGACCAACAACGTCAACCGGATCGCCTACCGCATCTATTGGGACCAGCCGCTGCCCAATATCGGCAAGACCGCGCCCGCCGGTCTCCCCGGCCTGCCCGCCGGCGCGCAGTTCGCGGAGATTCCCACCGGCTACGCCGCCGACGACGAGAACCACTCCATGTATGGCCAGATTGTTTCGAACACGACGTTCTTCAACGACCGCCTCTCGATTATCGCGGGCACGCGGCAGGATCGCAGCAAGCGCAACAACCTCGACCAATACGGCTTCGACGCCACCGGCCGCATCCTCATGGGCGCCTACGATGCCGCGACCAAGACGAACAAGGAGGGCATCCGCGACCGGACTTCCCCGAAAGCCGTCACGAGCAATATCGGCGGCGTGTTCTACCTGCTGCCGTGGCTCGGCCTGAACGCGAACTACTCGGAAAATTTCTCCGGCGTCAGCACCGGTCTCGGCAAGATCGAGGGCGGCGGATTCGAGAACCCGCGCGGCAAGGGCACGGATTTCGGCCTACGCTTTTTTCTCGCCGACAACCGGCTCTACGCCACCGCGAGCTACTACAACGCCCGCTCGATCGGCACGCTCATCGGCGGCAACCAGGCCGCCACCTTGAACCGGCTCTGGACCAATCTCGGCTACACGGATTCCGAGCACACCGCGCTGGCCTTTCGCGACGTGCAAAGCCTCAAGACCAAGGGCTACGAGTTCGAGGTCACCGCCAATCTCTTCCGCGGCCTGCGCCTCACGCTCAATCACGCGCTGCCCGACTCGCGCATCATCGAGTCGAACACCGGCCTCGCCGCCTACTTCGCGAAAAACCTACCCGAGTTTCAGACGGGGGCCGGTGCCGTCGCCGGCACGGAGCTCAATGGCAAGACCGTGCAAAGCCCGACTCAGATCGGTTTGGATATCCAGACGGTGAAGGATTTCCTCAACGGCCTCACCAGCGGCTCGATTCAAAACAACACGCTGAAATACCAGAGCAACATCACCGCCGCCTACACGTTCGCGCGCGAGAGCAAGCTGCGCGGCTTCAATATCGGCGGCGGCGCGCAGTTCCGCGGCCGGCGCAAGGTGAGCGCCGTCGATGCGCAGATTAAATACAACCTCACCACGACGCCGACGGTGCAGCAGACCCACGACGCCGCGTTTGACTACCTCTACGGGCGGAGCACGGCCGTCGTCACCGCGTTCGCGAGCTACGACTGGCGCATCAGCCAGAAATACCGCGCCCGCGTGCAGCTCAACGTCGCCAACCTCCTTGACGACGACCGCGCGCAGTGGGCCGGCTACGGCACGCTCGCCGCCAACCAGCTCCTGAACGGTAACCCGCGCTATCAGGCCACAAACACCTTCAGCGAATTCGACCCGCGGAAATTCACGCTGACGACGAGTTTCAGCTTCTGAGCGAGTGACGAGATCGGCTAACAGTCGTCCGAATAATCCTGCGCGCCAGCTGACCAGCTGGCCGAAGTCGTGAGACTTTGGCCCGTGCCAAGGCCAAAGTCTCAC
>JANXSC010000084.1 GCA_025352845.1 Opitutaceae bacterium | reverse complement strand
GTGGCTGTAGGCGGGGGGCCCACACCCCCCCGTTCGTCGCTCGCGGCACTCGTAGGGCTCGACCTTGGTCGAGTCTTTTCCGCTTCGGTCACGCGCACAATCAGGCCTGACCGAGGTCAGGCCCTACCGGGAAAAGGCGCGGGTGAGGGCACCCCGCCTACAACTCCGAGCGAGTGCTACTCGCGCACCTTCGAATCGATCACGATCGTCACCGGGCCATCGTTGACGAGGGCGACATCCATCATCGCAGCGAAGCGGCCGGTGGCGACCGGGCGGCCGAGTGCGGTGCTCGCGAAACGGTTGAAGGCTTCGTAGAGCGGAATCGCCAGTTCGGGTTTCGCGGCGTCGTTGAACGAGGGGCGCGTGCCTTTGCGCGTGCTGGCGAAGAGGGTGAACTGGCTCACGACGAGCATGCCGCCAGCCCTATCCACCACGGAGAGGTTCATTTTTCCACCGTCATCCTCGAAGATGCGCAGCGCGCAGATTTTTTCCGCGAGCCACTGGGCGTCGGCCTCGGTGTCGCCTTGCGCGACGCCGAGGAGGACGAGCAGGCCGGTGCCGATCTCGCCGGTGGTTTCGCCGGCGACGGTGACGCGGGCGGAGGAGACGCGTTGGATGACGGCGCGCATAAAGTAGGGCGGGTCTTCAACCCGCCCTTGGGACGAGAATCCCCGTTGAACCGCAGACTACACCAATAAACATAAACACGGATGGAAGTTTCGCTGCTGAGATTTCATCCGTGTTCATCGGTGTAATTCGTGGTGAAATCCGTCCGCCAAAAAGGGCGGGTTGAAAACCCGCCCTACTCACAGCATGGGCCGGTGCGGTTCGGTTTCCGCCTCGTAGTTCACGCCGGGCAGGCCGAAGCCGAAGAGTTTCAGGAACTCGGTGCGGTAGCCGGCGATGTCGGTCTCGGCGGCGAGCGTCTCGGTCGTGACGTCGGGCCAGATTCGTTTCACGGCGGACTGAATCTCCGGGCGCATCTCCCAGTCGTCGATCCGCACGCGGCCGGCTTCGTCGAACTTTGGCGTATGGCCGTTGAACATCTGCGTGGCGAAGAGCCGCTGGATTTGCTCGATGCAACCCTCGTGTGTGCCAGCCGCCTTCATGAGCTTGTAGAGGATCGAGATGTAGAGCGGGACGACGGGGATGGCGGAACTCGCCTGGGTCACGAGCGCCTTGTTGACCGAGATGAAGGCGCGGTCGCCGCCGTTGAGCTTGAGCAGCGAGTCAATGTTCCGCGCGGCGCGCTCGAGATCGTTTTTGGCGAGACCGATGGTGCCGTTTTTGTAGATGGCCCAGGTGACCTCGGGTCCGATGTAGGAGTAGGCGACGGACTGCGCGCCGGGCGCGAGGAGCTTCGACTCGGAGAGCGCGTTCATCCACATCTCCCAATCTTCACCGCCCATGACCGCGGTGGTGTCGGCGATTTCCTGCTCGTTCGCGGGCTCGATCGTCACGGTGCTGACGACGCCTTTGTCGGTGTCTACGGTCTTGTTGGTGTAGGATTGGCCGATGGGCTTGAGCACGGATTTGTGCACGGCGGCGGTCTTCGGATGCGTGCGGCGCGGCGAGGCGAGCGAGTAAACGACGAGGTCAACCTGCCCGAGGTCGGCGCGGATGAGATCGAGCGCCTGCTTCTTGATGTCGTCGGAGAATGCGTCGCCGTTGAGATTCTTGGCGTAGAGCCCGGCGGCACGGGCGGCCTTGGTGAACGCAATGGTATTATACCAACCCGGAGTCGCGTTGCGTCCCTCCTCGGACGGGCGCTCGAAGAAAATTCCCAGCGTCGCCGCGCCCGAGCCGAAGCCCGCGGTGATGCGCGAGGCGAGGCCGTAGCCGGTAGAGGCACCGATCACGAGAACCTTGCGCGGGCCGCTTTTAATGGGGCCGCGGGATTTCACGCAGTCGATCCATTCCTGCACGTGGGCGGCGCAGCCTTCGGGATGGGCGGTGACACAGACGAAGCCGCGAACCTTGGGTTTGATGATCATCGCGACCATGATTTCGCGCCGCCCGCATGAGTGGCAAGAGCGGTTTTCGATGCGAGGCTCAGGCCTCGGAGCACGGGCAGGCAGCTCGTGCCCGTTGGAAATGCGCGGTCAGGCTGACCGCGCTACGGTGGAGACATCATTTGCCGAGCAGCACAAACGGTCCCTTTGCCACGGGCACGCCACCTTTTTGTTCGAGCGTGACGGCAAACGCGTTCACCGCGCCGACCGGCTGCTTGGCCTTGAACTTGCGCCGCGCCTCGCCCGTCTTGGGATCGACCGTGAACACGCCACCATCGACCGGATTGGGATACTGCGGATCGACGATCCAAAGTTGGTAATCTTGGTTCGCCAACAGCGCGGGAAGTTTTTCCACCTTCAGCACGCCCTCTTGTTTGCCCGGATCCCAGACGGCGACGGCGAGGGCCTGCGGCGAGTTTTTCAGCAACGAGGCGAGCGTCGTGATTTTGAAATCCGCCAAATCGCCCTGAGATTTCAGCTCAAAGGTGAGGCGCGCGACCTGCTGTTGGGCTTCGCCGAGCTTGCGGCCGATTTCCTCGGCGGCACCAGTGAAGATGTCGATGCGCTGCGTGAGGATCGCGATCTCGCGCTCACGGGTCGTGAGCTGCGTGCGCGCCTCGGCGATCAACCGATCGCGTTCGGCGGTTTGGGTGCGGGCCTCGGCGAGGAGGCGGTCGCGCTCGGCGACCAGCGCGCGGGTGGTTTCGAGCTGGGTGCCGGCGGTGGCAATCTGCTGTTGGGCATTCTCCGCCCGGCGCCGCGCGATGATGCGCTCGGCCTCGAGTTGTTGCTGCGAAGACTGGAGCGTCAGTTCGGTGAGCTTCTGTTCCTTGCGGGCCAGGTCCGCTTCGACGCGCACGGCAAGGTAACGCGATCCCAACCACGCGGAGCAAACGACGAGGGCAGCGGCGGCGGCCCAGGGAATCATCCGGCTCAGGCGAAACACCGCGGGCGCGGGGCGAATCACGTTGTCAGGCGCGGGGTCGTTCTTCTCGAGCGCGTCGATCGAAGCCAGCACGCGGTGCTTCAGACCGGGCGGTGGCGGCACGGCCGGAGCGAGGTGCGCGAGGGCGGCAGAAGTGTCGCGCAGCGACAACACCAGTGCCTGTAGCGCGGGATCGCGGGCGAGCGCCTGTTCGAACTGCGTGCGCTCAGCCCCTTCGAGCAGGTCGAGGGCATGGAGCGCGGCGAGTTCCTCGTGGTGATCGTCTATCATGGCCGGAGCGCGAGTGACTCGCGAAGTTTGAGGAGGCCGCGGCGGATGCGGGCCTTCACGGTGCCGAGCGGTTCGGAAAGTTTGCGCGCGATTTCCTCCTGGGTGAGGCCGCCGAAGAACGCCAGTTCCAGCGCGCGCTTTTGCTCGGCGGGCAGCGTGGCCACGGCGGCGCGCACGGCGCGGGCGTCGTCGCCGAGGGCGGCGGATTCGCTGCCGGTCGATTCCGTCGCGACCTCGGCATAGCCGAGATCGGAGAGGACCGAGTCGGCGAGCAGCTCGGCGCGGCGGCGGCGCATGCGCACGCGATCGATGGCGCGGTTGCGCACGAGCGTGACGGCCCAAGAAAACGCGCTGCCGCGGCCCACCTCGAAGGTCGTGGCTTTTTCCCAAATCGTCACGAAGGCGTCGTGCATGACATCCTGCGCCTCGGCCGAATCGCGCAGGATCAGTTGGGCGGCGCCCAGCAGCGGACCCGAGAAACGGTCATAAAGGTCGCCATAGGCCTGCCTGTCGCCTTGGGCGACGCGTTGCATCAGCCGCGCGTCGATGTGCTGGCGATTGTCGGGTGGCGGCGAGCCGGTGGAGGCGGGCGGTGTCATCCTGCCGCGTCCTCTCCACGGTGACGCGCTCTCCTGCTCCGCCACGGCGTGGAAGAGGCCGTCGGGAAAACAGGGAATCGAGATGGACATCTGCCAGTCATACGTGCGCCGAGGCAAAAGGGATGCAGCGACCGCTGGCTTGGCGAGGCTTTTCGCGGCACTTCATCCCTACGGACGCAAATCAGGTTTTGAGCGTCCGCTGGTTTGGCGACATGGGCGGGACGCCCATGCCACGTGGCACGGGCGTCCCGCCCGTGGGTTTGAGCGGACGCTCAAACCCTGATTAGCGTCGTCCCTACAGCCACGCCATCCCCGCCAGTCCCAGCACGATGAGTAGGGCGACGACGGCGAGAATCCATTTCTCGCGGGCGGTGACGGGGAAGGGCATGGCTAACGAAGCCGAGTTCGGCCGCGCTCAGACTTTCACGGCAAACAGCTCCGGGTGCATCGTGCCGTCGGCTACTTTGTTCACCGTGCCCGTCATCATGATCGAGAAACCGTCGCCGATGCCGATGCCGATCTGGCCGCCGGGCATGTGGACGGTCACGTCGCGATCGACGAGACCGAGGCGATGGGCCACGGCGGCCGACGCGCTGGAGCTGCTGCCGGAAGCGAGAGTGTAGCCGGCGCCGCGCTCCCAGATTTCGATGCGGATGTTTTTCCGGTCGAGGACATGGAGGAACTGGACGTTGGTCTTGCGCGGGAAGTTGGCGTGCGACTCGAGGTGCGGGCCGTATTTGTGCGCCAGCTCGGGCGTGACGGCGGGCAGCGGAATCACGCAGTGCGGATTGCCGATGGTCGCGGCGCAGTAGGTGAACTCGCGGTCGAGGATTTGGATTTTTTCGTTGAGGACTTCGCGCGGAGCACCGGTGACGTTCACGGGAATCTTGGCGCTGTCGAAACTCACGCGGCCCATCGCGATGGAGATGAGCTGGGCGTTGTTTTTTAACGCGACCGCGACGTGGCCGCCGGGCGTCTCGACCGTGAAATCGGTTTTCTTCACCAAGCCCTGATCGAAGAGGAAACGCGAGAAGATGCGCAGGCCGTTGCCGGATTTTTCCGCTTCGGAGCCGTCGGGGTTGAAGATGCGCAGGCCGAACTCGCTCTGCTGCGACGGCAACGGACCCCAGAGGATGCCGTCGGAGCCGACGCCGAAATTCCGGTGGCACACGACGCGAATCTGCTCGACGGTCGGCGCGGGTTGCCACGAGGGGAAATCGCGCGGATCGAGGACGATGTAGTCGTTGCCGAGGGCATGGTATTTGTGAAAGCGCATGGGGCGAAAAAGTAGTGGGTAGCGGGTAGCGGGTAGCGAGTAGAAAAGCCCCTCTTGGGATGCTCGCTACCCGCTACTCACTACTCGCTACTTCAGGAAGACGAACGCCTCGCGCAGCATCGTCTTGCCACCCGTCTCGACGTTGCGGCCGTGGCTGACGACGATGCGATCGAAGTCCCACGCGAGGAGGCGATCGAGCGAGCGGCGCAGCGCGGCGCGGTCCTTGATCGTGGTCTTCAGGAGGCGCGACGGGCCGAACTTGCAGTCGCAGCCGTTCACGCGCAGCAACACGCGGCTGAGGAACGGCATGTCCGGCCCAAGGTTGAAAACGAGGTCGGTGAGGATGAGCGTGCGGGAGGCGCGTTGGAGAAACGCCACCTCGTTGAGCCGCGGCATCCCACGGATCATGTGCTGATCAAACGTCTTCGTCCACGCGGCGTGCGGCGTGTCGCCGAGCGCGTCGGTGAATTTCAGATCGGGCCGAAATTTCGTGAAGCCGCGCGCGCCGTGAAAGCGTGCCGCCGGAAACGCCGCGAACCAGCCCTCAAGATAGGTGTCGTGCATCGCGTTGGGCGCGACGATGTGGGCCACCGGACCGAGCCGCGCGAGTTCCGCGGCGAGCGCAGACGAATACTCCACGGGCGAGTGCACCCACAGCGCGCCGTCCGGCAGGCGCGCCACGGTCATGCGGTGCCCCAGCGCCATCCCGAGGACGCGCAACGGCGCGTTGAACTCCCAGAGATCGGGCGCGAGGGCGGTGAGCGTCATTGACCCTACGCGATCTTTTCCGGTGCCATCGCGGGCTTGTCGCCGGTGTAGCCGAAGAGCCGGCGTTTCTTGATCGCCGCCGCAACCGTGGCGGGGACCATCTGCTCCCACGTCGGATCGGATTCGCGGATGCGGCCGAGCACGTCGCGCGAGAAGACGCCGAGCACCTGCTGGTCGAAGCCCACGATGCAGTCGATGTAGTGGTTTTCGAGCAGGTAGTCGTAGAGGTTGCGCAGGCGGTCGGCGACGTGGACGTTCTTCGCGGTGATGAGGACGTTGGCCGCCATCGGGTGGCCGATGATCGAGCCGACACCATGCGCGGAGTCTTTCGAGAGGTAGCGGTCATACGCCTCCTGGCGCATCGGGTAAATGTAGAGTTTCACTGCGTGGCGGAACATCCGGCCGAACGATTCAAGGATGCCGCCCTCGAGGTGCTCGTAGTATTTCTCGTTAAAGATCTCGAGGAGGTTGTTGATGCCCATGGGCACACCGATCATTTCCTTCGTGTAGCGGCGGAAATACGAGGTGAGCCGGTAATACTCCGAATAGTTCGAGATGAGCGCGGTCAGGCCGAGTTCCCCGAGCAGGTCGACGCGCTGGAGGAAGTCCTGTGCGTCGATCGTGCCCGAGGCCAAGAGGTTGTTCATCGTGATCTCCATGAGCACGATCACGTCCTTCCCCTTCACCTCCGGCTCCTGCACGAACTGCGAGGTCGCGCAGTTGAGCATGTCGATGTTGACGTGCGTGACCGGGCGGAAACTGCCGCGCTCGACGAGAATCGCCTTTTTATAGAGCACCTCGGAGGGCTGGAGCACGTCGCCCTTGGGGCCGAACATCACCGCGTTGGTGAGGCCGTGCTGCACGAGGTAGAGCGCCATGATGCGGTTGTCCACGCCGGCGAAGGCCGGGCCGGAGAACTTCAGCATGTCCACCTCGATGCGCTGCGTGCCGAGGCCATCGGCGAGCGACTCGATGAACTGCCCCGGGTTGTCGCGGTGGTAAAACGCCGCGTAGATCAGGTTCGTGCCGGCGATGCCGAGCGCTTCCTGTTGGAGCACCGCATCATTGTCCCACATCCGCACGTGAAGCAGCGCCTCACTGGGCGGACCGCCCGGTTCGGTTTGGAAACGCACGCCCAGCCATCCGTGGGCCTCGTTTGCGCTCTTGTAGCCCTTGGTGGCAACGGTGTCGGCGAAGACGAAAAATGTGGAGCGGTCGCCGCGCGGCCCGGCGAGGCGTTCGAGGAGCAGGTTGTATTCGTGGTCGAGCATCAGCCCGAGTCGCTCACGCGAAACGTAGCGCGGCGCCTTGCCGTAGATGGCGTCGCTGAAATTCATGTCGTAGGCCGAGATCGTCTTGGCGACGGTGCGCGACGCGCCGCCGGCCTGAAAGAACACGCGGGCGACTTCCTGGCCTGCGCCGATTTCGGCAAACGTGCCGTATTTGGCCTCGTCGAGGTTGATTGCGAGCGCCTTGGCGTTCGCAGTGAGCACTTCTTTTTTCTCGCTCATGGTCGGTGAATATGGGTTGGGCTCGGGTTGGTGCAACAATTCGTGTGGCGAGTGGAGGATTCTCTTAACCAATCGTAACAAAGGCCGATTTGCTTAGGAGATAATGCGTCGCCGGCAGGTTTCGCCCTTTCGGACTGGAGCAAGCGGGGAAACCGGCTACGGTCCGCGCCACGCATGAAGAATTTTTTCACCTCGATGCTCGGTGCGCTGGTGGCGCTGATGATCTTTTCCGTGGGCGCGGTGCTCCTGTTTTTGGGGTTTATGGCCACCATGGTCGCCATGGGCGGCGGCGGAGAGAAGGCGATGCCGTCCTTCGACCGCGGTTCCTACCTCGTCTTCGACCTCTCGACCAATGTCGCGGATGCGCCGGCTCCCATCGACCTGAGCATCCTCGGCGGCAAGTCCGACTCCGTGCAGCTCCGCACGGTGACGCGCGCCCTCCGCGCGGCGGCGAAGGACGACCGGATCGCGGGCGTGTTTGTCACCGGCGATTTCGCGCCCGCCTCGTATGGTTCCGGCTATGCGGCGCTGAAAGAAGTCCGCACCGCCCTGGACGATTTCCGCGTGAGCGGCAAACCCGTCGTCGCCTACCTCACGCAGGTCACGGCCAAGAGCTACTACGTCGCCTCCGTCGCCAGCGATTTGGCGATCGATCCCTACGGGCTGGTGTTCATGCCGGGGCTGGCGAGCGAGCCGATGTTTTTTGCCGGGGCCTTTGAGAAATACGGCATCAACGTCCAGGTCACGCGCGTCGGGAAATACAAATCCGCGGTCGAGCCCTTCACGCGCCGCGAGATGAGTCCGGAAAATCGCGAGGAAGTGCAGAAACTCCTCGGCGATATCTGGGGCGGGATGCTCGCCGACATCGCACCGAGCCGGAATCTCACCGTGGAAAAACTCCAGGCCATCGTCGATGCCGAGGGCCTCATTC
>JANXSC010000082.1 GCA_025352845.1 Opitutaceae bacterium | reverse complement strand
GCTTGGGGATCGCCATGTGGAGCTCGTCGCGGTCGAGGCCTGGCATGGCGAGACGAAGCTCGGTGCCATCGACGCCGCGGCGATGTTCGAGCGGCCGGACGTGAGCGAGATCTACGGGATTCCTCCTGGGACGCGCACCGGCTTCGCGTTTTCCGCCCGCTATGCCGACGCACCGACGCGCCCGTTCGGGCTTTCATTTCACGGTCGCCTGCGCGACGGCACGCTCACCGAGCCAATCGTCACGAGTGAGGTAACCCCGCCGTCGCCCGAGCACGATCCGCTCCGCGCCTTGCGCACCCGCGTGCCGCCCCACGCGCGTGGTCTTGAAATTGGCGCGCACGCGCGCCCGGTCGCCGGACTCGCCCCCTACTTCACCGATGCGGTCGCGGCGTTTGCCGGCACGAGCGGACGCGTGGATTTTCTCGCCGACGCGCTGGCGCTGCCGCTGCCGGACGCAGCCCTCGACTACCTGTGCTCGTCGCACGTGCTGGAGCATTTGCCAAACCCACTCGCGGCCCTGCACGAATGGCACCGCGTGCTGCGGCCCGGTGGCTGGCTCTACCTTGTCGTGCCCGACAAGCGCTACACCTTCGACGTCAGTCGCCCCGTCACGACCGTTCCGCATCTCCTCGGCGATTTTCTCCACGATGCCCCGCCCGCGGACTCCGCCGCACACGTCGATGAATTCGTTTATCAGACCGACTGGGCCCGGTTGCGGCCCGATTGCCCCAGCGCCGAGCGCACCACGCAGCAGGCCGCCGCGCGCGAAGCCTACCTTCGCGGTCTTAAACGCGGCGAACCGATCGACATTCATTTCCACACGTTCACGCCAGATTCGTTGAAAGACTTGCTGCGCGCCGCCGGCTTCATCGGCGGCAGCCGGGCGCGCTTCGAACTCGTGATGGAAGCCGAGCGCTATCCGCCGGATCGGATCGACGGCATCGCGTTGCTGCTGCGTCAGCGCGGCCAAGGAGAGAGCGAAACTCGCTTCACCACGCCAGCCACCTTCGCTCTCGCCCATACCGATTCCGCCATCCCACTGCTGCCGCTCGTGTGTCCGCTTTCGCTCGAACCACTGCAGCTCGAAACGGCCGCAGATGGCACGCGCGCCCTCGTCGCGCAAGCTTCGGGGCGGCGCTATCCGCATCACGGCGCGCTGCCGGTTTTGTTGCCGCCGCCCGCCTCTCGCCCGCAACGCCCATGGAGCCGCCGGTCATGGCGCATTGCGCACCATCTCGCCGCGCAGCTGCGACTGGCGTTCGCGCCTGCGGTTACCGCGAGCGCACCTTCGTTTTCAAAGCCCGCCCAGCCTTCGGAATGATTGACCGCGGATTACGCCCATAACGCGGATAATTTCCCAAACCTCGCTGCCTTTATCCGCGACATCCGCGCAATCCGCGGTCAAAAATTTCCGCGCCCCATACCCGCCCACCTCGAAACTCCCACCGCCCGGCTCCGCGACGGCAAGCGCACGTCGCTCCACTATAACTTCCTCGCAATCGCAACGGGCGATTGAGTTTCGCCCGCCCTGCCGTTACCGATTCAATCGATGCCCGCCGTCCTCGATAACCCCACTTCGACCGCCCCCGTCGATCCGCACCGCTTCCTCGTGCGCGGCTGGGTGTGGCTCGGCGACGATCAAGCGGGGGTTTCGGCCGTCGAAATTTGGAGCGGCGATCTCCTGGTGGGCAGCACCAACCGTTTGATCGTGCGCGCCGATGTCTGCGCGGCGCTCGCCCTGCCGGCCGACACCCGCACCGGTTTCGATTTCTTCGCCCACCATCCCGGTGCGCCAGCTGGCGAAAAATTCGTGCTGCACGTCTCCGCGCGACTCGCCACCGGCGAACGCCTCACGCTCACGCCGTCCGCACCGATCGCGGTCCTGAAACTCGGCCTCGCACCAAACGTCGCCGCCACCCGGCCCGCGGCACCGACGCACGAAGCCCACACCGCCCGCTGGCTACACCGGCCCGCCGATCCGCAACGTGATTTCGGCCTTGAGATCGGCGCGTTCAAATCCCCCATCCCCGGCCTCCGCCCGCTCTATTTCGACCGCTTCCCCGCCTACGACTACGAACCGGTTCACGCCGACTACTGGGCCGATGCCAGTGCGCTGCCGGTGCACGATCACGCGCTCGACTATGTCGCCAACGCAAATGTCTTCGAGCACCTCGCCAATCCCGTGCTGGCGCTGTGGGAATGGGCGCGGACCGTGCGCCATGGCGGCCACCTCTATCTGGTCGTTCCGGATCGCCGACACACGTTCGACTATCCCCGGCCGCTCACCGCGCCCGCGCACCTGATGGAAGATTTCGAACGCGGCACCACCGATTCGGACGGGACGCACATCACCGATTATCTCGACGGCGTCGATTGGGCCTTGTGGGCCCCCGACGCCACGCCAGCGGCGCGCATCGCCAAGCGCGAGGAACTCCGCGCGGCCTACACCGCGGCCGTCGCCGCAGGCGAGGATATCAACATCCACTTCCACACCTTCGAACTCTCGAGTTTCGTCGCGCTCCTCGCCCTGATGAACGCCCACCCGCGGCGCCCCTGTGATTTGGAACTGGTCGACGCCTCGGAGTTTTTTCCCGCGAGCCACCCCAGTGGCTTTCTCGTCGTGCTGCGCGTGAAGAAAAACGTTTCCGCCCGCGTCACGGGCTGGCTCGCGCGCCGCCGTGCGCACGGCGACCCGCGGGCGGTGCTGCTGCCCACCGCCCAGGCCTTCGCCGAGCGCACGCACGGCAACCGCAACTAATCTCGCTTTCGTCTTGCCCCCTCCCGCCGCGGTTGGAGCCGCGGCGAGCCAGTGCCGCAGACAAAAAAATCCCTATTTCTCCGCTCGCTCTCAGCTGTCTCTCGCTGAAAATTCGGCTCCAAATCCATCATGCCGCTCAACTGGAAAATCGACGAGTGCGCCGCTTATCACGAGCGGCTGCATCTCTGCGGCTGGTGCTTTCAGGCCGCGCCGCGCGTCGTGAAAATCGAGGCGGTTTTTCCGGAACCGGCGATGGTCGTGCCGATTCCCAGCTTCGGCCAGCCGAGTCCCGATGTCGCCGCCGCGGTCGATCCGGCCGCGATCCACGCGCGTTTCCACGACTGTCTCGCCGTGCCCAACGAGGCGCTGGGTTTCGATTTCACGCTGCGCTTCACGCTCGCGGATGGCACGGTCGTCAACGGCGGCTCC
This sequence comes from Opitutaceae bacterium, assembly GCA_025352845.1. Classification (GTDB taxonomy): domain Bacteria; phylum Verrucomicrobiota; class Verrucomicrobiia; order Opitutales; family Opitutaceae; genus ER46. The sequence goes on along the minus strand of JANXSC010000082.1, from coordinate 17,851 downwards.
GCGCTGGGCACCGCCACCGCGGATGATCAGCTTCGGTCATTTTCTCGCCCAGCTCCAGACCATCCCCGGCGGCACGGTCCTCGAAGTGGGTTCGCGCGCGCTCCGCGCTCACGAACCGCAGCATCTGCCCCCGCACCTCGACTACGTCGGCCTCGACATCCTCGCCGGCCCGAATGTTGACATCGTGGGCGACGCGCACCGGCTCGCCGAGATTTTCGGGACGCGGCGCTTCGTCACGGCGATGTCGTTTTCCGTCTTCGAGCATCTCGCGATGCCGTGGAAGGTCGCGCTCGAACTGAACCGCATGCTGGAGCCCGGCGGGCTCGTGTTTACCGGCTGCCACCAGACATGGCCGGTGCATGAGGAGCCATGGGATTTCTGACGCTTCTCGCGCTACTCGTGACAGACGATCTTCAATTCCGCCACCGGCTTCGAAATCGTCGAGACGGTCTGCGGCGAGCCGGCGCGCGTGCACGCCTGCCGGACCAATCCGGTCACGCGCACGAGCGAATCCGTGCCCTTCACCGACGGTCGCCTGCTCCTTGGCACGTGGCAGGGAATCTTTCTCTGGGAGCACCGCCGCGCTCCCCACACGCGCCACGCGGTCGTGACGGTGCCAGGCGCGTGTCGGGCGGACGGTGAAAAACAGTGACAGCGTGAACAGGATCGCGCCTGCGGCGCAGAACATCGGCCTACATGCTTGGCCTACCCGCCAAGTCTCTGCGTGATCGGGAAAGAACCCACGCTGCTGTTCCAAGTGCGAGCACGTTGATCGCAAAACAGAGGGGATTCAATATTCTGCCATCAACGCCGGGTTGGTATGGATTGAGAAAGGTAGTGAGCCAAAGCATTAGGAATGTTTCAGGCAATTGGAGCCAAGGAAACAGGGGGTGAGCGATCAGCGAAGCGAGTCGCCCGGGAAAATGCGCGAGCGCGAGGCACAAGAGAGCGATGACAGCGGCGAGAAGTGGGTGACCGCATTCACGCATGAGCCCGGTGGTATATGCACCCCAATACGCGGTCAGAAGTAATGCAGGCCCGACGAGCAACAGTCCGATGGGCGTGGCGAATCGCCGGACGGCGCGCGTGAGCGCGAACAACGCAATCGTCCAAAGCACGAGTCCGAGTCCCAGTGGGAGCGTATTCCACCAGCCAAACGCGAATTTTACGATTGGTCCGACTGGGCCATGAACTGACCCGATGACGGAGTTGTCTTCGTGAAACACGTGCAGCCAAAACGGCAGGAAGGTATTTGAAAAACTTACCGCCCGAGAGTTCCACCACAAGGCCCAGGTCGCTGGCGCATATTCAGCCAGTCTAAAATATTCGAAAAATCCTCCCTGCCCGGCGTGGATCGAACTATCGAGATGCGGCAGCAGTCGCCCCAGCGCCATCCACGGAAGCGCGAGCGCGCCAAAACCAGCTGCAAAATAAAACGCCGCGCCGAGGAGCGACCGCACGCTGCCTGTCGCCCGACCCACCGACCAAAGCAAAAGAAAAGGAGTCCAAAGCGCAGCCAACGGGTGATAGAAGAATCCCACGGCGAGTGCCACTCCCGCGCCAGTCGACCGCCGTTGATGGGCGAGAAGGAAACTCGCTAACACCCATGATGTCGCCTCGAATTTCGGCCACGTGAACATGATTTCGTGCACGCCAAACGGGCATAGCGCGAGTAACCCGCTTCCAATGAGAGCCCAAGATTCGCCCAGAAAGGGCACGAGGACTGCGAACAGAGCGAAAATCACCATGCTGGCCAGCGCGATTAGAACGATGCGATAGGCGGCGAATCCTGCCGAATCAAACCGTTGCCAGCGGTAGGATCCCGTTGCCTCTGCTGCGATGGGACCCGGCTCAACCGGGATTCCACCCGTCGCGAATAAGACCGGCGTTGCGGCTAGGCCCGCCAGCGGTCCCCGGCTAAAGAAAGTCCACGGCGTAAAATATTTTTCAGCCTCAGCCGACGCGGGCGGCAAATGGCGGTGGATGATCTGCGGCACATAATATGAAATGCGACTATCGGAGCGATCGCCCACGGCAAGGCTGCGCGAGATAAAGCCCCCATAGAGTTCACCGTCGGGCCCGTCGGAATTGGCGGCTCGGGCCACGGCTGCGAGCGCGCACAGCCCAGACACGGCCAAAGCGCGGGCTGATGTTTTGCTCACTTGGGGCGCAAAATTTCTCCACCAGAGGTTAGTTCCCAGTGCCAGCCACATGACAGCGACAAACGTGAAACCGAGCACCGTTGGAGCCACGATGCCGCCGAGGAGCCAGATCAGCCCACCGAGTGCAGCCAGCGTGAGGGGGCCGGCACCGAGCAGCCACATCGCGCGCGTTGTTTCGCTTGCGGCGCGCGGCACCCATAGCAGCCCTGGGCACCACACGAGCGTGAGCGTGAGGGCGAGTGTGGCGAACACCTGCGCCGCCATATAGCTTGCGACAAAAGTCTGTGGCGGCACTTCAATCGGCTCAGAGAATGCCAGCCAACCGAAAACGTCAGAGGCATGATCTTCTGCGACAAACCGCATGGCCTCTGCTCCGGCGGGCGGACGCATATCCCAAGGGCTCCACGTTTCATGGGGATCTGCGATCGGGCAGGAAAGTTGCACGACGGAACCGCCACGAATGCGAAACTCCGCCCGCAAAAGGCAACCGGGGTGTTGGGGATACCCGGCGACAAAGATGCGCAGTGCTCGTAGAGGCACCGGCAGCCAGATCGTTTCGACTTCGCCCTGCCACTGCTCCCCGTGGTTCCACGAACCCACCGTCGCTAAGCGGGCAGGCAGTGTCTCCGGATTGTGTAGGGAAAGACTCCCCCCGGAATGAACCCGCCGACGTGCCAGGCGTCGCTAGAGTTCGTGGGAGATAAGGATTGCTTGATATCGAGCGCCGGCGCGCGAAGTAAGGCGAGCACCAGCGCGAGTCCGCCGACTGCCCAGATCAGGCGCAGCCATTGCTTAAAGTCCATGCCTTTGGCCGTGTCAGTGTTGCGAAAGCGAGAGGGGAAGATCACATGCGGCCGTTAGTGACCGCAGTTGGCAATCCACATTTCTAGCCCGGCCACGCCGCTCGCGCAGGTGGCGCACTGCCTCCATCTCAATCCAGTGCGGGCCGCGTGGTCAGCGCGGCGCGCGCGGCGGAGTTTCGCTGGAGCAGCCTGGGGCGGTTCACGCACGGCGAGCGACCGGCCTGCCTCGTGGCCGGAGACCGTGCTCGCGGAGAGCGGCGGGCTGGCCGACACGAAGGCCGGTGGCGGCGCTGCGTCGCCTATCTCGACGTGCTCGCGCAGGAGGGCACCCAGCGGCGCAAGGAAAAATTCGGGCGATTCAGCCCCGGCTGGGCCGTCGGCACGGAGGACTTCAAGGCGGGCCTAAAAAACAACTCACGCGCGCCGCCGATTCCACGGAGCGACTCGAACTACTCGGGGGCGTCCCAGATGCCCGCCGCCAACCGCGCGAAGAGACTTGGGAGGAAGCCCTGCGCGCACTCGCGAAGCGCCAGCGCGCGAACCTCGCCGCGCTGCCCGCACAAAAATCCGCGCCCGAAAAAGTGCGCCTCGCCGCCGCCATGAAGGCGTCGACCTCGGTCTCAAACGGCTGGCTCGCCGGTCGGCTCGCGATGGGCGAGCCCGCGAGCGTCAGCCAGTATGTGCCGGTGGTGCAAGTTGGCGGAGGCGGCGAGTAAACATCCCCGGGGCAAGCCCCGGGGCATTTCACCAATCCACCCATGCGCCTTTCGATCTTTTCAGGTAGCTGCGAGCGTGAGCGAGCGGACGGCGCACCACTCGCTCACGCTCGCGGCTACGACTCAACCAAGCCGAAGCGAGCTTCGGGGTATCGGACCCAATGGGAATGAAACCGTTGGCGCACGGTCAGCGCATGGGAAGGCTTGAGAATGGCAGCGCCTTCCGAAAACTGGTGGTTTGTAATTTCCGGCAGCTCGGAGCCGAGAATTCAGTTTTTGGGTTGTCGGCCCGTCATGCGTGGATCAAATCCAAGCCATGCCACCACTCGCTCGCGCACGGGGCTGTTGGGTTCACAATGATTCGCCGCCCAATCACTGAGCGCCGAATGGCAAACTCCGATCGTTTACGCGAGCTGCCACTGGCGCAGCCCAAGCTCCTTTCGCTTCGCATGGACCTGCTCGCCGAACGTGCTCGGAGCCTTTGGCGACGGGGTGCGTGCGAGATGGGAAACCTGGCCCCAAGCCGGGCGAGGAACGTTAATTCGTGACTCACAAATACCCCAAAGCTCCCACGCGCGACATCCCGGGCAGCCGCGCGGCTTATCTCGGCTCCGCCTCGATCGTGCGGAAAATTTCCGACACCGTGCTCGCTTGGCCCGTGCCCGTCGCGATCGCAGCGCGCGATTCCTACCCGGCGGGCGAGTTCGCCGCACCGCGCTTAAATCCCCAAAATATTTTCGAGCGTGCTTAAATTTCTTCTTTCCTCCCGCACCCTCGCCGCGACCCTGACGGTGTGCCTCTTTCTCCTCATCACCGGCGCCAAGTGGGCCACTTTCGATCGCTTCGGCTCGGCGATGCCGGACTGGGATCAGTGGGACGCGGAGGCGGTGAACCTCTTCATTCCGTGGTTTGAGCACGACAAGTTCACCGAGCATCTCTTCACGCCGCACAACGAGCACCGCGTGATCCTCACCAAGCTCCAGAGCCTCGCGCTCGTGCTGCTCAACGGCCAGTGGGACTCGCGGCTCGAGGCCGTGACCAACGCCCTGCTGCACGCCGCGCTCGCCGCCGCCTTTTGGGTGCACTGCCGCCGCTGGATCGCGGCGCGCTGGCACGCGGCACTCTTCGCGCTCGCCGTGGCGCTCTTCGGCCTGCCACTCGCGTGGCAGAACATCCTCGGCGGTTTTCATTCGCAGCAATACTGGCTGCTTCTCCTCTCGTTTGCCGCCATCGTCACGCTGCCGTTCGAGCGCGCGTGGACGAAGGCGTGGTGGCTGGGCGCAGTGTGCGCGGTGCTTGCCCTCGGCTCGATGGGCTCCGGCCTGCTCGCCGCCGTCGTCGTCACCATGGTCGTCGGCTGGCGCTGGATGTGCGCCCGCACCTCGCTCCGCGAGGCGTGGCCGACCCTGCTCGTCTGCGCCGCGACGATCGCGGTGGGCCTGCTCACGCGGGTGGAGGTTTACTACCACGAGCACATGAAGGTGAAGACGGCCTACGATTTCGTCTTCTCGATTCTCCGCAGCCTCGAGTGGCCGCTGCGCGACTGCGACTGGGCCGGCGTGATTATGTGGCTGCCGTGGGCGCTCGTCTGCTGGCGCGCCCTGCGGGGCAAGAGCGAGGGATTCCTGCGCACCTTCAACGAATCGGAGACGCGCCCGATGTGGGCCCCGCCCGACGAGCACGATGTCCTCACCCTCACCGCCCTCGGCGGCTGGGTGCTCATTCAAATCGGCGCGACCGCCTACGCGCGCGGCGCCGGTGCGGATTACCCGGCGTCACGCTACATGGACACGCTCGCCTTTGGCTCGTTGGTCAACGGCCTTGCGCTCGCGTGGCTGCTCTCCGTGAAGCGCACTCTGAATTTTCAGCGCTACCAGCACTACGCGCTCGCCGTCGTGTGGCTCGCGACCCTCGGCATCGGGCTCGGCCAGGTCCTCGATCGCAACCTCCGTTACGAACTGCCCGACGCGAAAAAATATTACGTGAAGGCCGAGGCGAACCTGCGCCGCTACCTCGCCACCAACGATCCGAAGCACCTCGCAAATCCCGACATCCCGTTCCCCAGCGCCGCGGGCCTGATCGAGCGCCTCGCGCACCCGAGCCTGCGCGCGCTCCTGCCCGTGCCGATCCGCCCGCCGCGCGCGCTCGCGCCCGCGGAAGCCGCCGCGGCATTTCAGGAAAACGACGCCACCCGCTCCGATCCGCGCACGCCGCCGCGCGCCGGACTCTCGCCCGCGACCGCGCCGCTCGACGGCACGAAGACCTGGGGCACTTTTTCCTCCCCCGTCGGCGCAACCGGCACCTGGAAAAGCCGCCCGCTCACGCCCGGGAATTTCGGCTGGTTGAAATTTGAAACCGCGGGCGACATCGCGCAGCCGGGCTCGGGCGTGAGCCTTTCGCTGCTCGACGCTCAGAACGGGGCAACGCTCGCGCTCGTCGAGCCCACGAAGACTCCCGGTGATTCGTGGCGCGCCGCGTATGTGCGCATGCCGGCGGCACCCTTCGTCGTCGCCGCCAGCGACACCGCCGCCGCGCCGTGGCTGGCGTTTTCCCCGCCGGTGGAGATGGGCGCCGGTTCCTACTGGGCGTGGCAGGCCGCAAAAAACGGCGCGCTCCTCTTCTGGTTTTCGCTCGGCACCACCCTGCTCTGCACGCTCGGACTGTTGCTGGCCGGACGCGCCCCGAGCGAGCGGTAGCGACTGCACGCCGCTCCGGGAATCCGATCCCTCGACTGCGCGGGATAATTCCTTGTCGGCGCTGCCTCGTTTCGCCGAGACTGCTCCGCTCCGCATGAGGTTCTTCTCGCTCCCGGCCCTGCTCGCCGCCGCGCTCGTCAGCGCGGTGGTCGCGTTGCCATTTCTGCCGGCGGCAAAAATGCACGTGGATTTGTTTCAGCTCGAGACGCGGCTGACCTCCAACGCCACCGGCACCTTTCAAGCCTTCTACGACGATGGCCCCGGATTTCGCGAGGAACTCTCGGTGCGGGCGCACGTCGCTGCGAGCCCCACGCCGCAAATCATCCGCGTGCCGCTCCCACCCGGCACCTACCGGGCCGTGCGCCTCGACCCGATCGATCGGGGTGGCACCGTCGTGCTGCATTCCGTGCGCGTCATCGCTCAGTCCGGTCGCGTCGTCACGGAACTGGCGCTGGGGCAGCTGAAGGCCATGCACCAGATCGAATCGCTGCGGATGAAGGACGGTTCCCTCGAGATCGTCGTGAACCCCGCGCACAACGATCCGCAGGTCGGCCTGGTGCTGCCCCAGCCCATCACGGTGTTCGTGACGTGGGTGGACTACGTGCGCGGCTCGGTCGGACGGATCGGCGCCGTGTTCGCCGGGTGCGCGCTGCTCCTCTTCCTCGTCGATCGCGCTCCGCGTTTCCGATCGGCCTGCTCTGAAATTGCGCGCCGCGCGGCCGTGCAGCCGGCACGGGCCGTGGCGCTGGTCGCCGTGCTCGCCGTCATCGGCAGCGCGTATCCGGTGGTGTTTCTCGGGAAAAGCTACGTGTCGCCCAACCTCGGGACCGCGTTGCTCTACGATTTCTACCCGACTCTGCCCGGCTACACCTCCGGCGAAGTCGCCGACGTGAAGCTTTCCGATGTGGGCGCGGTGATGTGGCAGCACGTGCCGTTTTCCATGCTGCAGCACCGCGCGCTCGCGCACGGCGAGCTCCCGCTGTGGAACCGCTACAACGCCGGCGGCGTGCCGCTTCTCGCCCAGGGCCAGTCGATGTTCGGCGATCCGCTGCACTGGGTCGTCGTCGCCGCCAACGGCACCGCTTGGGCGTGGGACGTGAAATACCTCGTGGCGAAATGGCTCTTCGCCACCGGCCTCGGGCTGATCGTGCTCGCGCTGACGCGCCACGGGCCGGCCGCGCTCATCGTCGCGCTCGCCGCGCCGTTCATCGGTTTCTTCCTCTACCGGATCAACCATCCGGCTTTCTTCAGCCTCTGCTACGCGCCGTGGCCCCTCTACTTCCTCCTGCGGATTGCGGAGGCGGAAACACGCCGAGCCGTCGCGCTCGGGTGCGCCGGCCTCATCGTCGCCAACCTCGCGCTGATGAACAGCGGCACGGTAAAGGAGGCCTACATGCTGCTCGCGGGCGTGAATTTCTCCGGCGCGTGCGTGCTGCTCGCGTCGGCCGCACCGTGGCGCGAGCGGCTGCGCAAACTCGCCGCCGTCATCTGGGCCGGCGTCATTTTCGCGCTGCTCACCGCGCCGATTTGGGCGACGTTCCTAGAGACCTTGAAGAGCGCCTACACCGGCTACAACGCCGTGAGCGCCTACCAGATTCAGCCCACGCTGCTCCTCGGCTTGTTCGACGAGATTTTCTACCGGCCGCTCATGCTGGAGAACCGCGTGTTCAGCCCGTCGCTGAATTTTCTGCTGCTCCTCGGCGTGCTCTACTTTCTCGCGACGCTGCGCACGCACTTCGGCCACCGCGCGGTGACCGCGATCGCGGCGAGTTCGCTGCTGCCGCTCGCCCTGGCGTTCGGCCTCATCCCGCCGCAGTGGATCATCACGCTGCCGTTTCTCGGCAACATCGCCCACCTCGACAACACCTTCTCCTGCGTGCTGATCGTCCTGTGGTCGGTGCTCGCGGGCGTCGGCTTCGCCACCGCCGCGCGGCGGCTGGGCACGCCCGAGGGCCGCGGCGATCTGGCGGTCGCGGGGCTGCTGCTCTTCGCGCTCGTCTTCGGTTGGATTGCATTTCGCCAGGCCGCGCACCGCCCGATCTTCGGGCCAATCTTCACGGTGCACGCCCCGGGCAAGGTGCTCGCGATCGATCCGTTCATTTGGAAATACCTCGCGGCGCTCCTCCTCGCCTCGGCCACATTCGCGCTGTTGGTCCGCCGCGCTCTCGTGCGGCGGACGGTCGGCGTCGCGGGCGGAATGTTCATCGCGTGCTGTCTCGCGGTGCTGCTTTGGCGCCATGCGCTGCACGGCGGTGCCGCCGGTTTCGAGGAATTCGTAGCGCGGCCCACGGAGCGCGTGAATTTCCACGCGCGCTCCTCCGCGATGGAATTTGCGCGCGCCGCGCACGCGCGCGAACCCGGCCGCGGTTTCGGTTTCAACGGCAATTTTTTTCCGGGCTGGACCGGTGTCTATGGCCTCGAAACCGTCCACGGCCCCGACGCCCTCGTGAATCCGTGGATGCGCGAGCTGGTCGGCGTCTCCGGCGTCGAGCGCATCTGGGACTGGCGGCTCTACGTCGAGGCCTCGGGCGTCGCGGCGGCGCGGCCGTTTCTCGATGCGCTCAACGTCCGTTTTTATTTCGACATGCTGAGCAAGCATCCGGCGCTCGCGGCGGCGCTCACGCTCACGCACGGCGGCGACCTCGATGTCTGGCAGAGCGCGACCGCCTGGCCGCGCGCCTTCTTCACCGATCGCGTCGCGTTTTACCACCAGCCGGCCGAGCTCATGGAAAAATTCCTCGCCGCCGCCGGCCGGCCCTTCGCCACCGCGCAACTGAGCGACCGCGACACCGCCCCCGCCCTCGCGACAATTTCGTCCGACCTCGCGACCCGCACCGCCACGCCGGCGACGGGTTACAGGCTCACGGAAAACTCCACGTCGTTCCAAGTCCATGCCACCGGCCCGGGCGTCATCGTCCTGACGGAGGCGTTCTGGCCCGGTGATTTCCGCGCCCAGGTGAACGGCCGCAAGGCGCAGGTCCTCCGGCTGAACCACGCCTTCAAGGGTGTGAGGGTCGATGCCGCCGGCGACTACGCCGTGACGTTTCGCTACCTGCCGCGAAATTTTCCGCGCAATCTCGTCCTCTGCGGAATCGGTGCCGGGCTCGCCGCGCTCTCACTCTGGATCGCGCTGCGCCCCGCGCGCACCGCATGAGCGCCCCGCCGGCGTGCCGCTGTTGCGGCGGGACCGCCGTCACGCTGCGCGGTCGCAAGCAGGGCGCGTTTCTCCCACGTGAATTCGAGTTTCATGTCTGCGGCGACTGCGGCTTCATGTCCGTCGAGCCGTTCTCCGGTTTCGCGATCTACGACGACGCCTACTACCGCGGGGCCGGCCCCGATCCCTACGTCGACTACGAAACGGAATACCGCGACTGGCGGCGGACTGATCGCGGCCTTGAGTTCGAGGACCTCTTCAGCCTCGCGGAGTCTCACCTCTCCCCCTCTCCCTCTCTTCCGCTGCGCCTCCTCGACTTCGGCTGCGGTGCCGGCGGCTTCCTGAAATTTCTCCGCGAACGCGGCACGCTCGGTGGTCGCCCGCTCGAACTCACCGGCCACGATATCGGCTCCTACGCCGAGATGCTGAAGACGCGCGACGGTTTCCGCATCCTCGATCTCGACGCCCTCGCGCTCGAGCCCGCCGCCTCCTTCGACGTCATCAGCCTCATCGAAGTGATCGAGCATCTGCCGTCACCGCTGGAGCCGATGCGGCTGGTGGCGCGGTTGCTCAAACCCGGCGGCCTTCTCCTGCTCACCACGGGAAATCTCGATTCGCCCGTCGCGCGCCGCGAGGGCCTCGGCTACCGCTACTGCGCGCCGGAGATTCATGTGAGCCTCTTTAACCCGCGCGCCCTGAGCCGGCTCTACGCGCGCGTCGGGCTGGTGCCGCACGCGGTGCGCTACCATGGCGCAGTGAAATTCAAGGTCCTCAAAACCCTGCGCCACCGTCCCGCCCTCCGCGCCCTTGCTCGCCTCGCGCTTTCGTTTCCGCCCGTCGTCCGCTTCATCGACGCCCGCTACGGCGTCTCGGCGATGCCCTGCGCCATAAAACCCCAAGGCCCAAATCTTCAAACGCCAAAGAACCCTCAATGACCAAAAGCTCGAAACCCAGCGTTGGTGCTTGGAATTTATTTGGCGTTTGGAGTTTGGGATTTGGCGGCTTTTGATCGCTCGTCATGTCGCCCCTGCCCTTCCCTCCCATCCGCAATGGCGTCCTCTCCGTTGTCGTCCCGATCTACAACGAGGCGGCGACCGTGCGTAGCGCGCTCGACGCGATCGTCGCGAAGGAAGTCGCGGGCTGGACGCTCGAACTCATTTTTGTCGAGAGCAACTCGACCGACGGCACGCGCGACATCGTGCGCACCTACGCGTCGCACCCGCGCGTAAAACTGATCCTTGAGGATCAACCGCGCGGCAAGGGCCACGCGGTGCGCGCCGGTTTCGCGCAGGCGACGGGCGATGTCATTCTGATCCAGGACGCCGACCTCGAATACGATCTCAACGACTATGAGATTCTGCTCAGTCCACTCGCGGCGGGCCGGCAATCGTTTGTGCTCGGCTCGCGGCACAGCGAGGGTGGCTGGGCGATCCGCAAATTTGCCGACCAGCCGCTACAGGCGGCCGTGCTGAACCTCGCGCACTGGGGCTTCACACTCATGATCAATGTGACGCTCGGGATCTGGCTCCACGATCCGTTCACGATGTATAAGGTGTTTCGCCGCGATGCGCTCGCCGGCCTCACGTTCGAGTGCAACCGCTTCGACTTCGACTGGGAGCTCCTGATCAAACTCATCCGCAAGGGCCACCGCCCGATCGAGATTCCGATCAACTACAAGTCGCGCTCGTTCAAGGAGGGGAAAAAAATCTCGATGCTGCGCGATCCGCTCACCTGGGTCTGGGCGCTGATCAAATTCCGCTCGATGCGGCTCTGAGCGGGCGCGATGCAGCCGACCGTGAACTTCCTCGTGTGCTCACGATCAAACGGGGTCTTCGTAGGTCAGCCCGCTTGCGGGCGCTGCCCGGAGCGCGCGCAAGCGCGCTGGCCTACATCGGACTGGATCGTTTCGGAAGAGAGTGAGCCGAACATATTTTCATCTTACTCTGAGCTGGCAGGCACCGATCAAATCGCCGCGATGATTCCCGTTTCGTTCCCATGCCCGCGCTATCGCTGACGGAGACGCTCGTTGCGTTTGCGGCGCAGTGCCTCGTGCTCTCGGGGGCGGGCGTGGCCGCGCAGGTTTGGCGACGGCGGCTCACTGGGACCGGGTCCACCGCCACGGGCGCGTTTCTCCTCGGTGCGCTCACGACGGCGGCGCTAGGCTACGCGGCGTTCTGGATCTATTTCGCACATCCGCTGGCGGGGAAAATTTTCAGCTGGGCCGCGATGTTGGCGATCCTCGGGACGCTCGCGGGGACGTGGCTGCGCCCGCGCGCCCCGCGCCCCGCCGTGCATGGCCGGTTGCTCGCGCTCACGGCGGCGGCGGGGGCGTTCTACATTGCGGCGCTGTTCATTTTTCCCGGCGTCAAATTCACCGACACCGCGACGCAGCGCTTCATCGCGCGCATGCCGGGCGACAACGAGATCCCGCGCATTTTTGCGGAGCGGCTCTACATCGGGATGTCGCCGAAGGGCCCCGGTGGCGACTGGTTGAGCAGCGATCGGCCGCCGCTACAAACGGGCATCGCGCTTATCACGCTGCCGGCGTTGCGCGCGGCGGGTGTCGATATCGACATCGCGTGCGCCACGGCCGGCGTGTGGTTTCAGCTGCTGTGGATTCCCGCGCTGTGGTGTTTCCTGCGCTGGCTCGGCCTCACCGAACACGAGGCGCACGCCGGCACGGCCGCGCTCGTTTTCAGCGGCTTCCTGCTTTTCAACTCCATCTTCACCTGGCCGAAGCTCGGAGGCGCGGCGCTGGTGCTCCTCGCGTTCTGCACATTCTTCGGCAAAGCCGCGAACACCCCCGACCTCGCCGAACGCCGCCGCCGCTTCGCGATCGGCGGGGCGCTCGCGGGCTTCGGCGCGCTGGCACACGGCGGCGTGATGTTTTCGCTGCTCGCGCTCGCGCCGCTGGCGCTGGTGAAATTGCGCGCGCGCTGGAGCGGATGGCTCGTCGCGGCGTTGGCGTTTGCCGTGCTAGCGCTCCCGTGGATGGCCTACCAGCGGTTCTACGAGCCGCCGGGAAACCGGCTCGTGAAATGGCACATCGGCGGCGTGATTCCGCCCGACAACCGCAGCGTATCCGAGGCGCTGCGCGACAGCTACAGTGCACTCGGCTGGGCCAAGGCGTGGGAGGCGCGATGGCAGAATTTCGCGATGCTGTTGCACGGCGACTGGCGCCACACCTTTTCCGCGACTCGTGCCGGGGCATACGAGCGCCGGATTCAGGAGGCCGCCTATCCCCTGCGCGCCATCGGTGGCTGGACGCTGGCGCTCGCGGCGCTGGCGTGGCTCGCGGTGCAAGCGTGGCGCGGCCTCCGCGTTTGGCGCGGGCGCGGTGCGGCCCACGCTGTCGCGGTCGCGTGGCTCGCGCTCACATTGGTAGGCTGGGTCGCACTGATGTTTTTCCCCAACTCGGTATTCGTGCACCAGGGCTCGCTCGTCACGCAGCTCGGCGCGCTGGGGCTGCTGTGCGCGTGGACGCTCCTCGCCGGACGTTGGGTGTTCGCGGCAGCAGCGACGAGCGGCGCCGGATTGTTCGCGTTCACGTGGCTGAGTCCGAGTTCCGCGGTCGCCACCATTTCCGCGCAAGCTCCGGCGATCACGACGGCGGTGTGCGCCGCGCTCGCCGTGCTCACGCTGGGCGTGACGGCGCTGTGGAAAATCCGCGCGCACGCCTTCGCGTTTCCCGCGTGGTGGCGCAGTGGCCGGCTTCCGTGGTGGCTCCTCGCGATTTTCGCCCTGTTCCTTTTTCTGCGCAAACCGCACGCGTTGCTCACGCCGCAACTCTACGCCGAGGACGGCACGATTTTCCTTGGGCAAAACGATTTCCTCGGCCTGCACGCGTTCGCCGAACCCTACATGGGCTACCTCCACACGCTGCCGCGCCTGATCGCGTGGACGGCGGCGCACCTCCTCGATCCCGCGTGGTGGCCGCATTTCTACAATGGCGCGGCGTTCCTCCTCGGGCTCGCGGTCATGGCGCGGATTTTCTCCCCGCGCATCGACCTGCCACACAAACCCGCGCTCGCGTTCGCGTTGCTGCTCGCGTGTCAGACCGGCGAAATCTTCACCACTATCACCAACCTGCAGTGGCTCACGGCGGTGCTCCTCATTCTACAGGCGCTGATGGCGCGGCCCGTGACGTTCGCGCAGCGTGCCGGCGATCTCGGCATCATCCTCATCGTCGGCCTGACGGGACCGTTCGTGATCGCGCTCGGGCCGCTGCTGGCGTGGCGCTGGTGGCGGGAGCGCAACCGCGATGCGCTCGCGGTGCTGCTCGTGTCCGCGCTCTGCGCGTTCGTGCAGGCGCGGCTCGTGCTCACGACGGGACCTAAATTTATTTTTCCGCCCTTCGATGCCGCCGCATTTTTCGCGATCGTGGGCCAGCGGCTTTTGGTCTGGCCCCTCGCCGGCGACTACGCCGCCACGCATCTGCCTCCGGCGCTGATGGGCGTGCTCGGCACGCTCGCGATCGTCGCGCTGCTCGCGTGGGCGCTGCGCCCGCACCCGCGGCGCCTGCTGCGCGCGCAGATCGGCGCGGCGTTTGCGCTCATGATGATCGCGGCGGTTTACCGGAGCCGACCCGACACCTGGGGACTCGCGAGCACGAGCTACAGCGACCGGTATTTCTACCTGCCGCGCGTGCTGCTGCTGTGGCTGGTGGTTTTGGAGATCGACGCCCTGCCCCGTTTCGCCGCGTGGATTGCCCGAACGACCTGCGGTGCGGTTGTGTTCGTGCAGTTGGCCAACTTCACCGCGCCCACACCGCCGAATTACGATTGGGCGAAACACTGCGAGCCAATCCGTCGCGGCGTGCCGGCCCACATTCCCACGCTGCCCGAGGGCTGGACGCTGGAGTATCGCGGGCGGCCACCGTCCCATTGACTTGTCCGCGACGCGAAAGGTTAACTGAACCGCGCCATGCCTCCTGTCCTCCACTGGAAAATCGACGAGTGCGCGGTTTATTTCGACCGGCTCCACCTCCGCGGCTGGTGCCACCACCACGACAATGCGATTGTGCGGGTGGAGGCGATTCTCGACGAGAAATCCGTCCACCCGCTCATCAGTTTCGGCGCGGCCAGCGCGGATGTCGCGCAATCGCTCGGACCCACGGCGGCTCACGCCCGCTTCGACGAGTGGCTCACGCCGAGCGCGGAACTGCTTGGCCAGCCGTTCGCGCTGCGGATGTGGCTCGCCGACGGCAGCCACGTGATGGGCGAAGATGCGCTGACCAATTGCGCGTGGGGCGACCCGTATTTTCAAAGCTGGGAAAATTTCCTGATGCGCGTCGCGCAGTTCGAGTCCGGCGCCGTGCTCGAACTCGGCTCGCGCGCGCGCTCCGCGATCACGCGACGGCACCGTATTCCCGCGCGGCTGGAATACGTCGGCCTCGATATTCTGCCGGGGCCGAATGTCGACCTCGTCGGCGACGCCCACGAGTTGAGCACTTTGTTTCCCGAAAAAAAATTCGTCGCGGTTTTTTCCACCTCGGTCTTCGAGCATCTCGCGATGCCGTGGAAGGTAGCGCTCGAGCTGAACCGCATCCTCGCGCCCGGCGGGATCGTTTACACCTCGACGCACCAGACGTGGCCGCCGCACGAGGAGCCGTGGGATTTTTGGCGATTTTCGCAGCACAGCTGGCAGACGCTGTTCAACCCCGCAACCGGCTTCGAGGTGCTCGAGGCCGTGGTCGGCGAGCCCGCCCGCGTGCATGCGTGCCGCACGTCGTCAGTGACGGTCGGGATGCCAAACAGCCTCGCATGGCTCGGCGCCGCCTCGATCGTGCGGAAGACGCACGACACGAAACTGAGCTGGCCGGTCACCGTGGGCGAAATCACGTCGTCGATGTATCCCGCGGGCGAACTGGCCACTCCGCCCACGACCAATCGCGCGTAGCGGATGAGCGCCAACCCACCCTTGGCCGAATCCCGCCGCCCCGGCTGGCTCAGCTCGGCGCGGGCCCTCGGCTGGCTCGTGCTGGTATGCGCGGCGCTGCTCGCATTGCGCAAACCCTGGGCGCTGCACACGCCGCAACTCTGGGCGGAGGATGGCAGCATCTTTCTCACACAGGACGAGCAGATGGGAGCGCGGGCATTCTTCGAGCCCTACAACGGCTACCTCCACCTGCTGCCGCGGCTCATTGCGTGGCTCGCGAGTCACACCGCCGACGTCGCGTGGTGGCCGGCGATCTACAATAGCCTCGCGTTCGCGATCAACGTCGCGCTCTTCGCGCGGCTCGCGTCGCGGCGCGTCCAGCTGCCCGGCAAGGAGTGGCTCATGCTCGCCTTCGTGCTCGTCGCCGGCACCGGCGAAGTGCTGCTCAACGTGACCAACCTCCAGTGGGTCACGGCGTTTTTCCTCGTGCTCCAGCTCTTCACGGTGCGCGCGGAAACGTGGCCGCAACGCCTCGGCGATCTCGCGCTGCTTGCGATCATCGGGCTCAACGGCCCCTTCGCCATCGTGCTGCTGCCGGTGTTTGCGTGGCGGGCGTGGCGCGAGCGCACCCTCGACGCGGGACTCGCGCTCGCCGTGATCGCCGGCTGCGCGGTGGTGCAGGGATTTTTTCTGCTGCGGGCCGGACTCAGCCTCGAGGGCAACACCGCGGCGTTTCGCCCGCTGATGTTTTTCTCGATCCTCGGCAGCCGGCTCGTGACGTGGCCGATCTTCGGACCCGCCGCCGTGCGCGCGTGGCCGCAGGCGGTGCATGCGGCGCTCGGGGTGGTGGTCATCGCGCCGCTGCTGTGGCGAACGCGCCGCCCTGATCCCCGACGCAACGCCCGGCTCACCGTGGCGGCGATCTTCATGCTGATCACGCTCGCCAGTCTCTACCGCGTGCGCGCCGACACGTGGGAGCGCGACGACCTGGTGAACGGCGACCGCTATTTCTACATCCCGCGCGTGCTGCTCGCGTGGCTCTTAATTTGGGAGTGCTCTGCCGCCGCCCGACCCGTCGCGTGGCTCGCGCGCGGGCTTTGCGCACTCGGTGTCGTCATGCACGCGCCGCATTTCATTTTGCCCGCCCCGCCCGATTACAAGTGGGCCGCGCACTGCGATCCCATCCGCCGCGGCGTGCCGGCCAACATCTACACGCTGCCCGAGGGCTGGTGGATCGAGTATCCGGGACGGCCGCCGGAAAAAAGGTAGCCACGCGCGCGCCTGCTTCCACACTGCGCGTCTCCCATTTCCGCCATGGCGAAAACCCTCCTCGTCACCGGTTCCTCCGGTCTCATCGGTTCCGAAGTCTGCGCGTATTTCGCGCGCGAACTCGGTTACACCGTGCACGGCGTGGACAACAACCAGCGCGCCGTTTTTTTCGGCCCGCAGGGCGACACGCGCTGGAACCAGCAGCGTCTCGCGCGCGAGCTGAAAGGCTTTGTCCACCACGAGCTCGACATCCGCGATCGCGCCGGAGTGCTCGCGCTGGTGCGTGACGTGAAGCCGTCCGTCATCGTGCACACGGCCGCGCAGCCGAGCCATGATCGTGCGGCGGCGATTCCGTTCGACGACTTCGACACCAACGCCGTCGGCACGCTCAATCTGCTCGAGGCCGCGCGGCAGGCCGCGCCCGAGTCGCCGTTCGTCCACATGAGCACGAACAAGGTTTACGGCGACGCCCCGAACCGGATCGCGCTGCAGGAACTGACTACGCGCTGGGACTACGCCGACGCGAACTACGAACACGGCATCGCCGAGACCTTCACGATCGATCAGTCGAAGCACTCGCTGTTCGGTGCGAGCAAAGTCGCGGCCGACGTGATGGTGCAGGAATACGGCCGCTACTTCGGCCTCCCCACGTGCGCGCTGCGCGGCGGCTGCCTCACGGGGCCGAACCACACCGGCGTGGAGCTGCACGGCTTCCTCAGTTACCTCGTGAAATGTAACCTCGAGGGCCGCAGCTACACGGTTTTCGGCTACAAGGGAAAACAGGTGCGCGACAACATCCACTCGCTCGACGTCGCGCGTTTCATGGCCGCATTCGTCGCCGCGCCACGCGCCGGCGAGGTTTACAACCTCGGCGGCGGCAAGGCCAACAGCACGTCGATCCTCGAGGCCTTCAAGATCGCGGAGCAATTTTCTGGGCAGGCGCAGGTCTTCACTTACGTCGACCAGAACCGCGCGGGCGATCACATCTGCTACTACAGCGATCTGCGGAAAATGCGCGCGCACTTCCCGGCGTGGGACATCACACAGTCGCTCGAGGAAACGATCCGGCAAATCGTCGAGGCGTGGCGGAAGCGGAACGTGACGTGACGTGATCGGCACGGGGTTTTGAACAGGAAGGCCGGGAAGATCGGGAAGTTCTTTCCGATCTTCCCGG